>NZ_JAAKGQ010000076.1:0-11077 GCF_011043515.1 Sphingobacterium sp. SGL-16
GGGCCCAATATAAAAGGGGACTTTTTCAGTGCCCTCCTAGTTAAGTTGTCCTTTTTTATTTTTTTAAATTTCCCGTTGATACCCTGGCTTATTCATCATATTATCCAGTGAAAATCGTCCTGAGCCTTGAATTATAAAAATAATCAACAGCAGCATCACAAAGATGGACAACCAAAACTCTGAATTCAAAAACCCAAAGCCATTCGTAATGTTAACGAAAAAGACTGCCCCAACTAATACTGGAAATAATAGAATACAAGCCAGTCTGGTCTGAAAGCCCAAAATAATAAACAGCCCTCCTACTAAGTGCGTGAATACTACATAATGTACAGCTCCCCAGATGGACAATTGAAAATTAGTCTGTTCGATCAGATGCTGAACCGCATCCCGATCATTGATAAAGCTTATACCTTTGGCCAATATAATGACGCCAAGTGATATGCGTAGATAATCTATCCAATGAGCTCTTGATGACGAAGTGGTGCGAGAAGGTATAGGTATTCTTTTTTGTGCAAGATTCATAACAAATCTCCTTTCTACAATGGTTAATATTAGTATAACGTATTAATAAAGAAAAAGTTGTGATATTTTTTATTTAAATAATTATTCTCATTTGTCATTGTGACTTATAACAGAAGTAAGGTATTCTGTTGTCCTTTGTGAAGGAAGTAGTACCTGTTGTTTTCTTCTATGCCAGACGGGCATCATACTTTTGACCGCAAAAGTATGCAAAACTCATCGCTGTACCGTATCGGCACAACGTGTCACTCTTCCTGCTATTGCCGATCCGCTAAGGCGATATTTAAGTAATTGTAAGGATTTTGATGTTATTGGAAAATTTTATTTAGTAACTGCCAAAAGAAACGGCCTAGGATGTTTTGGTGTTAAGAAATCAACGAAGTTGAAGCGTTAAAAACAGATTTAAGAAGTGAAACGGCTCAAATCTTATAAAGAAAAGGTACTATCCATACAATTTATCAAAAATGTCGCCTCACAAACTTTCGCGAAAATGTAGGAAGGAAGAAACACTGTTGCGAAAGTTTTAAGCGACAAGGTTTTGCATACTTTTTACGATAAACCACGAAGTGCTCATTCATACCTAAAACTACTCTAATGAATAAAAAGTATGAGCCCCTCGCGGCTTGAGCGAGATTAAACAACTTTCAAGGCTGCAGCGAGGCTACAAATAGCTTATAGATATTTCACTGCGTTCAATATGACGATCATTTAATAAGGTTCTACTAAGGCGATTGTATTGGAAAGTTACCCCGTCATTTCGACGATAGGAGAAATCTAAAAATATGTTGCTTTGTCCTCTTTGCCGGAAGCACGATCTATTGTTGTCTTCTATGCCAGACGGGCATAATACTTTTTTCTTGACAAAAAAGTATTCAAAAAGTCAAGACTAGATTTCTCGGCTAAATTGTATTCGTATTTTCTAAAATCAAACAAACTCGCTTCGCTCAAACAAGTTTGATTTCTTAACGAAAATCCTCTACAATTCTTAACGCCTGCGCAACCTTAGGTCGTTCTTTTAAGATAGAAGCATTAAAACTACAAAATTGCAATAACGCAAAACGGCCTAGGATGTTTTGGTGTTAAGAAATCAACCAAGTTGAAGCATTAAAAACAGATTTAAGAAGTGAATCGGCTCAAATCTGTTTAGCGTAAACAAGTGGATTTTAGCCAAAATATCCAAGCCTTGATTGCTTTGCATACTTTCGTCATCAATTAAGAAATTGCGAAGCAATCTACGAAGGAAACTATGAGCCCCTCGCGGCTTGAGCGAGATTAAATAATATTTAAGGCTTTAGCGAGGCTATAATAAGATAAATTGAGTATTAAAACTCTTTATCGTAAGTACGTTTCCAATGATTATTACGATCCATAGGTGTCTCTTTGACTTTGTATTCCAAACGGATTCCATTCAGACGACGGCGTTTGATTCGTTTATTTACTTCATCACGGAAAGCAATTCCAGTAATCTGGTAAATTCCAAATGCTGTACCTACATATTTAGAATTAACCGCATCATCATCGACCAATTCAAAGTCAAAAAAGCAGTTTAAGTAATCTTTCCAAAAGAGAATAGGGTTTTCCTCTTTATCCGAAAGGCTATCAGCTCCATAGCAATCTTCGTCATAGATTTCAAAATGATCAGCTAATACCTGATTTGTTTTAGCTAAAAAATCTTTTGCTTTCCCTTCGTCTTCTATAGGAAGAATAGAAATAACATCGCGTTCTTCTAATACATCAAACATAGCATGCTCGGAGAAGCATAAAACCATATCATCCAACAAATCCTCGATATTATTAAACATTTTAGCCATAGCACAAAGGTAAAAACTATTTCTTTAATAAAGGATGTAATAATGGACCAATTAAAAAAGGCACCTATTACAGTGCCTTTTCATGGTTAATATTTTATAGGATAATCTTCCATAAACTCGAACTTATAGCCTTTAGCTAATAGTTTGTCAATAAGATCTGACAACAGCTTCTGCCCTTTCTTCGTTTGAAACATATCATCGTGCATCAAAAAAACCACATTATTAGGTTCCTTGGAAGACTTATTGTTCATATAATTTACTATACGATTGTAAACAGTTTCAAAAGGAATATTAGGCTCGCCTGAGTAGCTATTCAAACGCCATTCTACATCCCAACCGAATACCTTATACCCATCTTTGTGCAATAAATCTGCTGTAGGCGCCGCATTAGGAATATCAATTCTCCGTTCATTATCATAAATCCAAATATTACGGCCAGGAAGACGGGCAACCTTACTGTTCATCTTAATATTAGATTCATTTTTCTTAAAATCTTCGAAAGCCTTGATACTATCCGCGTAAAAAGTACCTAATCGATTGTAGCCATGCGTATAACTGTGGTTGTATACAGCGACCAAAGGATTCTCAATATAAAGATTCAAATCGCGTAAACGATACTTGCCAATCGTAGAATGCCTTCCTACCACAAAGGTATTGACCTTGATGTTTTTTGCTCTCGCAATGGAATCAATTGCCCGACTACCCACTAATGGTCCATCATCGAAAGTCAGGTACACATGCTTAGGATGTTTGTCAAATTCTCTACGCAAAGAATCACGCAGGTTTTTCTTTTGTGTCTTGATATCGATAGGATTTAGGCTATCTACTCGAAAGACAATCTTATTGTGTCTAAGCGAATCCCATTTGCTGTGTAGTGTTGGTTTATCTTCTATTAATTCTTCAATTCTATTAACTAAAGAATCAACTTTGTGTGAACCAAATACAGCGTTAGAAAAGTTGTTGCAAGAAAAAAATCCCAAAGTTATGAGAGTTACAGCACCAAATCCGAATAACTCCCCCCTTAATTTGAACATTTCAGAATGTATTATTTTCTCCAAAATTAAGAGAAAAATACAAGACAATATCATTTATATATTAATAAATTTTTAAGTAAAGTAAACATAAATCTACAAGCATAAAAAAACCGATTTTCAATATGAAAATCGGTTTAAATCTAATCTAGTAAACAAACTTTTATTCTTATAAATATGAAATCTTATCTTCTTCTATCGTTTTTGTGGTGCTTGTTGTGTTTATTACGTTCTTTCTCCATTTTTTTATAATGTTTGATATCTCTGGATGGAGCTCTGCGTTCTACCACATGTCTTGGTCTATCATGACGTGCATCTCTCAACACGGGTTGGTGACGATGCGAAGCATAGCGTGCATAACTTTTTCTATGGTCTCTATGGTATCTCCAAGGATTGTTATCATTAATAACTACTTTGTACGTACTGAATAGATTCACATGACGGTAACGGCTTGGCAATTTAGATTTAGTCACCCACCTATTGCCGTGAAAATAAGTATACTTACGTGAGGCTACATTATAATACACATCGATTTCAGGCATATAATAGAATCGTGCATAATCATATCCTACTGGACCCCACAAAGGTTGTGAACCGATATTTATATTAACACTTATCTGTGCTTTTGAAGTTTGAGTTATAAATAACCCTCCGATTAATAATGTAAAGTAAAGTAGCTTTTTCATGGTAACCTCCTCGTTAATTTATCTGTTATTTTGCTTTTATGACTGCCAACTATTAAGAAAAGATTAATCCATAAAATGTTAAAATTTGTAAAATGTTTCGGAAGTACTCATTTTAAAGGAGTTAAAAAGTAATCAAAATTAAATCCATATATGATTAGATGTTGGATTGAAGAACTCCTTAAAGCTTCTGTAGCATCGTTCGTGCCGCGAGCAGCACTCCATTTTGTCATCTTAAAAGGAAGCAAACGAAATGATGCAAGCTCTGCTCAGCGAAGCTAAATTTATTAGGCAACCTTTGTGATAAAATGTAGGGATAAGGCAATTATCTTTAATAATAGAATAATGATTTATCCTTGCAAACGACATATATTATTTACCTTAAAATACCAATTCGCTTCTCATTCTATTTTACTATCTTTGCACAAATTTAAAAATCTTACAGCATAAAGAATTTATGGCTTTACAATGTGGTATCGTAGGCCTACCAAACGTAGGTAAATCAACATTATTCAACTGTTTGTCTAATGCTAAAGCGCAAGCGGCAAACTTTCCTTTCTGTACAATTGAACCAAATGTGGGTGTCATCACTGTACCTGATGAACGTCTTAATAAATTAGCTGAATTAGTAAATCCACAACGTATAGTTCCGAATACGATCGAAATCGTGGATATCGCTGGATTGGTAAAAGGTGCTTCCAAAGGTGAAGGCCTTGGTAACCAATTTTTAGGTAATATCCGTACTACAAACGCAATCATACACGTATTGCGTTGTTTTGATGATGGTAACGTAATCCACGTTGATGGTTCTGTAGATCCGATTCGTGACAAAGAAATTATCGACACGGAGCTTCAGTTGAAAGATTTGGATACAGTTGTAAAACGTATTCAAAAAGTGGAGAAAATGGCTAAGACTGGTGGCGATAAGGATGCGAAAAAGACTTTTGAAATTCTTTCTGTAGTAAAAGAGCATTTGGAGGCCGGTAAATCTGCTCGTACTGCTCCTATTAGCGAAGAAGATTTTGAATATATTGCAGATTTGACATTGTTGACAGTGAAACCTGTATTATACGTGTGTAACGTAGATGAAGGTTCTGTTACAACAGGAAATGCGTACGTAGAGCGTGTAAAAGAAGCTGTAAAAGATGAGAATGCGCAAGTATTGGTTATCTCAGCTCAAATCGAGTCTGAAATCGCACAATTGGAAAGCTACGAAGAGCGTAAAATGTTCTTAGAAGATTTAGGTTTGGAAGAATCAGGGGTACACAAATTAATTCGTGCGGCTTATTCATTATTAAACCTAGCGACTTACTTTACAGCTGGTGTCCAAGAAGTTCGCGCCTGGACTATTGAAAAAGGATTTACTGCTCCTCAAGCAGCTGGTGTTATTCACACGGACTTTGAAAAAGGTTTTATCCGTGCGGAAGTAATTAAATATGCAGACTTCGTACAATACGGTTCAGAAAATGCGGTTAAAGAAGCTGGAAAACTATCGGTAGAAGGTAAAACTTACATCGTAGAAGATGGTGATATCATGCACTTCAGATTCAACGTATAAGACAAAATATCCTATAAATAATGAGAAGGGTTGATAAATTATCAACCCTTTTTTTATAACTTCATATACGTAATTCTGACTTTAGAATTATACACACAACAATCACATGCAGTAAATTTGGTTTATGAAAATATTAGCTTTCGGAGCGAGTAACAGCTCCAAATCCATCAATAAAAAATTCGTCACTAGTGTTTCTAAATATTACAAGGAATTCGATGATGTCAAAGAAATCATTGATCTGAATGATTATGCTATGCCTGTCTTCTCTGTTGATTTAGAAGCAGAAATCGGTATACCACAACAAGCTTTAGACTTTGCTGCCAAGATTGATTGGGCTGATTTTATTTTGATTTCTTTCGCGGAGAACAATGGAAATTATAATGCGTGTTACAAAAATATAATTGACTGGGTATCGCGTATTAAAGGTCGTAAAATCTTTAACGGAAAACCAGTGTTCTTATTGGCAACAAGTCCTGGTGCTCGTGGAGGTCAATCTGTTTTGAGCATTGCGGAAGCACGTTTACCTTTTGATGGAGCAAAAGTATTGGACACTTTTTCTCTTCCCGAATTTAACAACAATTTCGAAGAAGGTAAGGGCGTGACAAATATGCTTTTGCGTAGTCAACTAGAAGCTAAAGTGCGTAAAACGAAAAGAACGTTGAAAGAGTTATTCGAAGGAAAAACAGAAAACAATTAATTGTGTTTTATTAATAAATCTTTAACCTTTAAAAACTAAAATAAAATGGCAAAGAAAGTATTATTACTAGTAGGCGATTATGTAGAGGACTATGAAGCGATGGTACCTTTTCAAGCGATGGGAGCTGTTGGAATTGAAGTAGATGCCATTGCACCAGATCGTAAAAAAGGTGATGTTGTGCCTACAGCAGTACACGATTTCACGGGAGATCAAACATATAAAGAATTAAGAGGTCACAATTTTGCTATTAACAAAGACTTCGAAGCGGTTAATCCGGCAGATTATGATGGATTGTACATTGCAGGCGGTCGTTCGGCTGAATATATCCGTCTAAACAAAAGTGTAATTGAAATCGTGCAACATTTTTTTGAAGCGAATAAACCTGTAGCAGCGATTTGTCATGGTATTCAGGTGTTGACTACTGCCAAAGTTTTACAAGGCAGAACATTAACAGCTTATGTCGCGGTTGGTCCAGATATTGAATTGGCGGGTGGAACTTGGAAAAATATTCCTGCTGATCAAGCGGTAGTAGATGGAAACTTGGTGACATCACCAGCATGGCCTGGACACCAAGAAATCTTAAAAGAATTCTACAAATTATTGAACATTCAAATTAGCTTATAACATTTAAGATGAAGAAATCCAAAAAGGTATGGCTTTTAGCCATACCTCTTATTTTGATATTAGGGTATATGATTTGGGATGCATATAGCCAACCCAGTATAGAAGATATTCCAGGAAATTTTGAAGAAGTAGCTTTTGTTCGCAATGAGCAAAATAAAGGAGGCATAGAACGCATTTATGCTGTTTCTGTCGGCGACATTCCTAATGCCAAATTCGAAGCCTGTGCCGAACTGTTTCCTACAAATGATTTTAATAGTGTTACTCGGATTTTCTTTTTTGATAAAAGTAAGCCCTATCCTACCACTCTTTCATTAGAACCTCCCTATTATGATACCACAAAATATGAAGCGATCCATATTTTAAAACGTCGAGGATCTAATTAATTACTTCATGTCAAGTTTATAAAACCTTAACATTGAAGTAGTATATTTGATTAACAGATTTATGGGAAGAAAATATATACCAAGAGATATTAGCTGGCTAAGTTTCAACGGACGTGTCTTGCAAGAAGCAGCGGACAAGTCCGTACCTCTTCTTTCAAGAATTAAATTTTTAGGTATTTTCTCCAATAATCTGGACGAATTTTTCCGTGTGCGCGTAGCTGGTTTGAAACGTGCACTGCTGATTGACGAGAAAGAAGCTAAACATATCTTTTTCGAGAAACCAGAACTCATACTTGAAGAACTAAACAAAAAGCTTATCAAGCAACAGAAAAAATTTGATAAGGTATGGCTTGATGTTCAACATGAGATGGCCAAAGAAGGTGTATTTGTCAAAACATGTGAAGATTTAACCCATGAACAGGAGGATTTTGTAAAAGAATTTTACCTAAATGAGGTTGAATCAAACGTGATTCCTCTCCTTCTGGATGACAATAGACCCATGCCTTACCTTCGTGATAAATCCTTGTATCTTGGAATTGCCATGAAGAAAAAAGAGGATGATCATCATCCTCAATTTGCACTAATTGAGATTCCGACAGGACAAATCAATCGTTTTACGATATTGCCTTCATCCAAAAAGGAAGTTCACGTCATTCTTTTGGAAGATATTATCAAATTAAATCTGCCTTATATTTTTTCGTTTTTTGGGTTTGATGAATTTAATGCGCACGCCTTCAAAATTACCCGCGATGCCGAATTTGATCTCGACAATGATATCAATACCAATATTGCGGAAAAAATTGCCAAAGCACTCAAAAGCCGTAGAAAAGGCAAGCCTACGCGTTTTGTATTTGACCAAAACATGAACCAGGATTTGGTTGAATTTCTTCTCAAAAAGCTGAATATTTCAAAAATTGACTCTATAATTCCAGGACAGAAAATCCATAACTTTAAAGATTTCATGGATTTTCCAAATGTCTTTAGGAAATACAACCAACCCGAAGAAAGAACTTCTTTTCATCATCCCGAGTTGGTTAATCAACATCGTATGGTCGATGTGATTACGCAAAAAGACGTTCTTTTAGCTTTTCCTTATCATAATTTTGACCACATTATTGATTTGTTGCGCGAAGCTGCTATTGATCCCGATGTTATATCTATACAAATTACGGCTTATCGCTTAGCCAGCAATTCTAAAATTGGCAACGCCTTAGTAAATGCTCATCGTAATGGCAAGGAAGTAACGGTTATGCTGGAATTACGTGCCCGTTTTGATGAACTCAATAACCTCATGTGGAAAGAAAGATTCGAAACGGAAGGTATTAATGTTTTAGTGGGTATTCCTGACAAGAAGGTTCATGCTAAGCTCTGTGTGATAAAAAAACGTGTAAACGGTGAGATCATTCAATATGGATTCGTCAGCACGGGAAATATCAACGAAAAGACTGCCAAACACTATGGAGACTATTGCTTATTGACAAGCAATACAAACATTATGGAGGACATTAATAAAGTCTTTGACACCTTGCGTGAACCAAAAAGTATGGAGGAGAATCTACATGCTGGCAAAGGTTTATTATTTAGTCCAATCAGCATGCGCAACACACTAATGGAGTATATCGATTATGAAATTGCGGAAGCAAAATCTAATAAGAAAGCTCATATTATTATAAAGTTGAATGCACTAAGCGACAAAACACTCATTAAGAAAATCTATGCAGCGGCACATGCAGGCGTTAAAATAGATTTAATAGTGCGCGGAATTTATTGTGCCAAGAACCAAAAAGCTTTCAAAGAGCCTTTGCACGCCATTAGTATTGTCGATGAATATTTAGAACATGCCCGTGTGTTTTATTTCTATCACGGCGGAAAAGAACATACATACATTTCTTCAGCGGATTGGATGACCAGAAATTTGGATTACAGAATAGAAGCTGCTGTTCGCATTACAGATTCTTCGCTAGCTAAACAGCTTTACGATATCTTACAAATACAATTGAATGACAATGTCAAAGCACGTGTACTCAACAATCTAATGAATAACGATTATGTCAACACATTAGATAAAGAAAGTGTACGATCACAAACCGAAATATACCACTACTTAAAAACTCAATAACTTTTATTTTTACTAAAAATTTTAGTAATTTTACTTTTGTATGGAAGGTAAAGATTACTTAAAAGGTAGAGGTGCACAATACAATCCCCATAATAAATTTGTGCAGGATGTATATGGAAAGTTCCATATTGAAGCCATAGATTCTTTTGAGGAAGAATCTAATAAAACCATTTTTATTCCTTCAGAGGCCAAATCTTTAGTACACAAAGTCAATAGCCCAGATGTAGGAATGGCTTTCTCAGCTAACCCTTACCAAGGATGTGAACATGGTTGTATCTATTGTTACGCCCGCAATTCGCATCAGTATTGGGATATGGGATCAGGTTTGGATTTTGAACGCAAGATTATAATTAAAACGAACGCTGTAGAACTTTTCGAAAAATTCATCAGCAGAAAAAATTGGAACTTCACACCTATTCACCTCTCTGGTAATACGGATTGTTACCAACCGATTGAGCGCGAGAAGAAACTTACAAGGGATATTTTACAAACAGCTCTTCATTATAAACAACCTATTAGTATTATTACCAAAAATGCGCTGATCCTTCGGGATAAAGATATTCTTTCAGAATTGGCAAAACTTGGTCTTCTGAAAGTATTTGTTTCAATTACCTCATTAAATGAAGATACCCGTCAAAAGATTGAACCACGTACTGTAACTGCAAAACAACGCCTTCGCGTGGTAGAAGAACTCGCTAATTGCAATATCCCCATAGGAGTCAACGTGGCACCTGTTATTCCAGGTCTGACGGACACCGAAATTCCACAAATATTGAAAGCGTCAAGCGATGCCGGAGCTAAATGGGCGAATTATATAATCATAAGACTTAATGGACAAATAGGCGAAATATTTAAAGATTGGCTCCAAGTTGCTTATCCCGATCGCTGTGATAAGATTTGGAATTCTATTTTAAGCTGTCACCATGGCCAAGTCAACAATTCAAATTTCGGCGAACGAATGAAAGGTACGGGTAATATTGCTGAGATAATTCGTAACGTTTTTAAACTACATTGCCTCAAAAACAAACTAAATCTCGAGCCTTTTGAATATGCAAAAATAGATCGACTACATTATCGAGATACGCAATTATCCTTATTCTAATTATTTTAAAACAATAACAAACTGTTAAAATTCCGTTAAAACCCATTGAAATTTTAGCCTGTGGCATAGTGGTTGCCTTTCATCAAATGATTTAATAAAATTTTTGTTACACACTAATTAAAACATTTATGAAAAACACTATCAAAATTTTAAGCTTGTTATTCATCACTTTATTTGCCTTTTCATCATGTAGCAAAGACGACGATCCAACAGATAACAGTCTTTTTGTAGGAAAATATAATGGTACGGTTCGATATAGCGAAGGGCTGGATGAAATTAAGACAAATGCGAATGGCTCGGTTACTGTGTCAAAAATAGGTGATACGTATAATTTCAATTTTTCTGATGCTATTCCATCATTGAATGGTATTAAAATGGAAAAAGGACAGGGCAACGTGATTATATTCAATGATGGGGCATTAGGCTCAATATCTATTTCTGCTTCTGAATTAGACATTAATTATACCAAAGACGGGAAAACTTGGTCCGCAAATTGCGAAAGGTAACACTTAAGATCCACTACATACTATTTATTAAAGGGCTTGAAAAT
>NZ_JAAKGQ010000077.1:0-9086 GCF_011043515.1 Sphingobacterium sp. SGL-16
AAAAGCTTTATCACAACAGTGGTAAGGCTTTTTTGCGTTTGTAGAATATTATCCATAACAATTCAGTATCTTTGTATCCGAATGGGAACAGCATTAGACAATGGTATTAAGCCGTATAATCATTACGGAGCTTATTTGAAAGAGAAATATAACGGGCAAAAGGTATTTAAAGTTATCGTTGATGGTAATTTTACATGTCCTAATCGTGACGGAAGTAAAGGTTATGGAGGCTGTACTTATTGTAATGTTGACTCGTTTACGCCTGATACAGCCCGTAAAATACCATCTATCCGTGAGCAGGTAGAAAATGGTATTGAACGTGCACGCAATAGCTATGGTGCTGAGAAATTCATTATCTATTTTCAACCTAATACAAACACTTATGCGCCTACACATTTGCTTAAAATGATGTATGATGAAGCTCTAAGTATTGATCCTGAAAATACTTTAGGTTTATCAGTTGGTACACGCCCTGACTGCTTAGATTTTGAGAAGATAGCTCTATTAGAATCGTATACTGATAGATTGGATGTAGACTTAGAAATGGGTATGGAATCTATATATAATGATACCTTAGAACGTATCAATAGAGGCTGTTCGCATGATGAGTTTCTTTCTACCATGAAAATGCTGGAAAACACAAAATTGGAATTGTGTGTGCATACCATTTTTGGTTTTCCTTGGGAGACAGAAGATATGATGCTTAAGTATGCTGAGGAAATTAATAGGCATCCGCAGATTAAATTCGTAAAACTACACCATTTGCACATTGTAGAAGGTTCTATTATGGGCGTTAAGTATAAGCGTGAACCTTTCAAATTGTTCTCTATGGAAGAGTATACTGAGTTCCTAGCTAAATTTATTCCTTTATTAAGACCTGATATTATTATTCAACGAGTGTTTGGGATAGCGGATCAAGATTTATTGATTGCTCCAAATTGGGGATTGAAGAAATCGGGAATTCAGACTTATATTGATAAGGGATTAGAAGCTCGAGGTGTTCAACAAGGAAGTATGTATTTGGTTTAAATATTTACACTACGTTAACTTACGTTTTCCTGGAGAAATAATGTTATCTTTAAGTAAATCATTGCTAACATTATGGGAAATCCAAAATATTTCGTTTTATTAGTACTATATACTATTTTTTATACATCTTGTTCACCTGATAATAATGACTCAGTTTCTCCTACAATCGTCGACACTGTAGATAATAAAGAGGATAACACCAATATACCACCGAAACCTCTAATAATTAAAAAGTCAAAAACGACTGACTTAACAAATTTTAAAATTGACTTAAATTCTGCTTCCAGTTTTTATCTCGGCAGTGTTTGGTCATTGGGTGACACATCAAAAGGCTTTGAACTGACTCATCTTCCAGATAAAGAAAAGTCTGATAAAATATATTTTCTAACAAACAGTTTTACTGCTGATTTAGAAACTCATATTCCTTCATATCAAAGCATGTTTTCTTATGCCAAGAAATTTAAGCCAGGTTCTAATAATCTTAGTTTCAGTTCGGAGACATTTTTTGACTATGGTATTATTCAATATTACATAGTAAATAGTGGTGTTTATAAGGCTATTAAGGATTTAGTTGCGATAAATGATTCTACATATATTCGTAAGAAAAATGCAATATCTAGATATGCTAAGTTAGAGTATCTGGATATTTATACTGATATTCAAGAAATTCATACCTTATATGATCAGGAATATCTTCAGGTGAATATTCCGGACCATACTACACCACCATTCCACAGCAAAGTACACCAGTCATTCCGCTCCAAAGTACACCACTAATTAATAGCGTTGTACAGGTTTGATTCATCAGTTAGAATAATCTTATGTATATTTTGAACTGACATTCCGGCGCATACTACACCAATTATTCCGCGACAAAGTACACCACTGGATATTTAGATAAAATGATTGCTAAGTTAGGGATCAGATATATTCCTAATTATGGCAAATAAACCTCTAAGTATGCAAAAAATTAGACAGATATTACTGTTTGTCGAGCGTGGTTTTTCTCAACGATCAATAGAAAGAGAGACAGGTATAAATAGACGGACGATAGCTGGGTATATTAAAACCTTTACTGCTAGCGGACTAAGCATCCAGGAGCTTCTATTGTTTAATGACCATGATCTTCAAGTTTATCTCAATATTGATAAAAAGGAGACTGTAGTAAAAGATGCAAGACAATTACATTTAGAATCCCATTATGAATATTTTACTACTGAACTTCGCCGTGTAGGTGTAACTCGTCAATTGTTGTGGCAAGAATATATTTCTGAATACCCGGATGGTTTTGGTTATTCTAGATTCTGTGAACTTTTACAGGATCATTTGCGTAAAGGTAATTCTACTATGCATTTTGATCATGAGCCAGGTAGACTTTTAGAAATTGATTTTGCAGGAGATAAACTTCACTATGTCGACACAAGCACTGGAGAACTTATTGAATGCCCTGTTTTTGTAGCCGTTCTTCCGTATAGTGGATATAGTTATGTTGAAGCCCTTCCTAATGCTAGTTTACCTCAAGTAGTAAAAGCACTTAATAATGCACTAGCATATTTTGGTGGTGTACCTCTTTCTGTTAAATCCGATAATATGAAGCAATGGGTAAAGCGTAGTAATCGGTATGAACCTACTTTTGTAGATATGATTGAACAATGGGCCAATCATAATAACATTGCTCTTTTAGCTGCTAGACCTACTAAACCAAAAGACAAACCTTCTGTTGAGGGAGGAGTAAGAATAGCTTATTTACGTGTCTATGGCCCCTTGCGTAATGAAACATTTACAAGTTTATTTTCTTTAAATAGTGCCATATGGGATAAGCTTAATTCTCATCATGATAAAAACTTCCAACGTAAAACCTTTAGTCGTAAAGAATTATTCTTCGACAAAGAGAAGCCTACGCTCAAGCGGATGCCAGATAATCAATATGTCGCCAAGAACTATACTAAAGGCAAAGTACAACAGAACTATCATGTAGTCATTGGTGAGGATTGGCATTTTTACAGTGTTCCCTATAAATATATTGGTAAGACTGTAAATGTTATTTATTGTACTGAATTAGTAGAGATATATAGCGAAAACAACCGAATAGCTTTTCATAAACGAAGTTATAAAAAGCATGGTTATAGTACGCAAATCGACCATTGCCCACCACACCATCAACACGTACTTAATCGTTCTTTATGGAGCCCTGAAGAGTATCTCGTTAAAGCAGAAAAATATGGTCCAGCAACCAAAGACTACTTTCAAAAAGTAATGGATAGCAAACTTATCATAGATCAAACTTATCAAGCCTGTCAAGGCCTTTTACGCTTAGCATCACTCTACCCAGATCGTATAGAAAATGCTTGTCGAAGGGGGCTCAAAGGACATCGCTTCAACTATATGATTATTAAAAATATTATTGAAAACAATATGGACTTGTTAGAAAAGGACGGTGATCAGAATCCTCAATATAGCATTCCTCACCATAGCAATATTAGAGGTGCAGATGAATATAAATAACAGAAAATATAAATAAATACATTATGAATATAGATCAAACAATTCAACACCTCAAATTTTTACGACTTGCCGGAATGGCTAAACGTTACGAAGCTGTCGCGTCTTTACCCGTACATGAACAACAAGACATACACGAACTAATTGGCTCAATGGTACATGCTGAGGTAGAGTTTAGGGACCATGGTAGAACACAAAAATATCTTAAAGCTAGTCGATTAAGGTACAATGCACTTCCTGAAGAAATAATCTGTAATAACGAAAGAGGAATTACGCGTGAACAAATCCTGAGGTTATCAGATGGAACTTTTATTACTAGAGGTGAAAATGTACTTATAACGGGCGCAACTGGCTCAGGCAAAAGCTATTTAGCTTGTGCATTTGGTCGGTCGGCATGTATGCTTGGATATAGAACATTATACTTTTCCATGAATAAATTTATGGATACAGTAACTCAAGCAAGATTAGACGGAACCTATTTAAAGTGGATAAAAACTATTGCGAACCAAAGGTTACTCATACTTGATGACTTTGGACTAAAGGCTATTGATGCAGACACAAGGTTGGCTTTATTAGATATACTGGAAGACAGATATGGAAATAGCTCCGTAATAATCACCTCTCAATTACCGGTAGAAGCATGGTATGATTTCATTAATGAACCAACGTTGAGTGATGCTATAATGGACAGATTGACAGCTTGTGCCCATAGATTACCTTTGAAAGGAAAATCATTAAGAAAGAAAAAAAATAACTAAGTTTGAACTATAAATCCAGTGGCAATAAGTCCAAATTATTGGTTAAAAACTGGTGTACTTTACAGCGGAACAGCTGGTGTACTTTGTTCGGAATAATCATCAGGAATTGAAGAATGAAAATATTGATCCTTATTACATATCATCTGTAACATATGGCAATGAATCGATCTTTTTAGCTGAAAGTGATTCTACTCGACAGGCGTTTAACAAAGTTTATGACAAACTAATTGAAAATTCTGCATTAGATAATGCAGATATAGCTGTTTTGGATTCTAGTAATTTGTTGATTTATAGGAGAGACAGTGGTAGTAATACGAGTTTTTTAAGTTTGGAAAAGGGGCTTCGCAAATTCGTGATTTCATTAAAGAATTCATTGTGCTAGATAAGCAAAATACAAATGCTGTTAATTACCCTTTGTCTTTTACAATGTATAAATTGAGTGATATGTCAACACTGAAATATAAGCTCAATTATGATATTTTTGAAAAAGTAGAGCAATAAAAAAAAGGACACTGTCTTATAAAGTGTGTAAATAAAAATGTGGGGTTCATAAATAATTGGATTCCACATTTTTATTTACATAACGTTATTATTATGATCGATAGAGAATCATTATTAAACGACAAAGAGTTCTTAAGGAGTTTTAAGGACGGAGCCGACTTACAACAATTCTTTAGAGAGTTACAAGGTCGAGCAGTCTCTCAGATGCTAGAAGGAGAATTAGATGGTCATTTAGGCTATGATAAACATGCTCGTAGTGAAGAGAGGAATTCTCGCAATGGCCACACCAGTAAAAAGGTCAGAGGAGATCAAGGTGATATTGAAATTCAAGTTCCTAGAGACCGTGAAGGGAGTTTCAATCCTATCATTGTTCCTAAGGGCAAGAATATTATAGATGGCGTTGAGAATGTCATCGTTTCTCTTTATGCCAAAGGCATGAGTGTTATGGATATCGAAGATATGCTTCGCGATGTGTATAATTTTCAGGTTTCCGAAGCTACTATTTCGCGCATCACAGAGCGCGTCGCTGAAGATGTTGTAGCCTGGCAAAATCGTCCTTTAGATAACGTTTATCTTATTGTTTGGATGGATGGTATTGTTTTCAAAGTTCGTGAGAATTCCAAAGTGGTTAACAAAACCATTTATTTAGCCGTAGGTTTGAATCGAGAGGGTTACAAAGAGGTATTGGGTATGTGGCTGGGTAAGAATGAAAGTGCAAGCTTTTGGATGGGAATTTTGACTGATTTGAAAGCTCGAGGTGTAGAAGATATGCTCATTACAGCTACTGATAATCTTAATGGTTTTACAAACACTATCCGCTCGGTATTCCCCGAAAGTAACACGGAAATCTGTGTAGTTCATCAAATCCGTAATGCCTGTAGATATGTTGTTTGGAAGGATAAAAAGGCATTTACAGATGATATGAAACCCATTTATGATGCTCCAAACAAACAAGCCGCACAGGCTGCATAAGATAGTTTTGCCCAAAAATGGGAATCAAAATATCCTTATGCGATTAAATCTTGGCGAGAAAATTGGGATGAACTGACTGTGTTTTACCAATTCCCTTTAGAAATCCGAAAAATCATTTATACCACCAATATTATTGAAAATATGAATGGAAAAATCCGCAAATACACGAAAAACAAACTTTCGTTTCCTACGGATGAAGCTGTCATGAAATCAGTAATTTGGCTTTGAGAGAAATCTTTAAAAAATGGACAATGCCTATTCATAATTGGGGTATTATCCTAAATCAGTTCTTAACATTATTTGAAAAAAGAGTCCAATTGTAACTAAACAACTGAACTCCATATTTTTAATTTACACAGTTTGTGAGACAGTCCCAAAAAAAGCGACTTTTAGTCGCTTTTTTTTATTGCTCTACGATTGATTTCAAATCTGCAGGTGAGTAATTGATTGATTTCAATGTTTTGTTGTCTCCTTCACGGAAAACCAAGAATAAACCATCTACTTCCTTATAATACGAATCCACTCCTTTTTCTTCTTTATAGTATTTCATAGTAGCTTCTGCTTCTTCTAAAGATTTGCAGGCTTTACTCATGTTAGAGCGTTGAACTTCTTCGAATAGCGTATTGAATTTATCACCTAATCCAAATTCCAATACAGCGCCAGACAATACGTACTGAATGTCACACAATGCATCCGCAATCTCTACGATATCTTTGGCTTCAATAGCTTCTTCTAACTCTTTTAATTCCTCAGCAATTAGAGAAACACGTAGTTTGCATCTTGATTCAGAAGGAATTTCTGGTGTATCTAATATAGGATGCTGAAACGTTTTATGAAATTCAGCTACAGATGTTAACGATTTAGGGTCTGTCATGTTTATTAAAATCTATTAAGCTATAAAAATACAAATCTTTAGGCGTAATTATAAACCTCTAAAAACAATAAAGTCTCGAATTTTCCGAGACTTTATTGTTTTTATTTTACGAAGTGTTTTAATTGAATCAATTCTTTCTCTTCTAAATATCTCCAACGTCCACGTGGTAAATCTTTCTTCGTTAGGTTAGCGTATACTACGCGGTCTAATTTTATAACCTCATAACCTAAGGATTCGAAAATCCGTCTTACGATACGATTTTTACCTGAGTGAATTTGGATACCTACTTCACGTTTAGATGCTCCAGCAACATAGCTCAAATCATCTGGTTTAATAAGACCATCTTCTAACTCAATACCAAATTGAATTTTGTTAAAATCACCTTGAGTCAAGTTTTTATTTAACTCTACTTGGTAGATCTTTGTAACATTATTTCTTGGATGAGAAAGTTTCTCCGCTAGGTTACCATCATTTGTTAATAATAATAAACCTGTTGTATTTCTGTCCAAACGTCCAACTGGGTAAATACGCTCTTTAGTCGCTTTAGCAACCAATTGCATTACTGTACGGCGTTCTTGAGGATCATCTGTAGTCGTGATATAATCTTTTGGTTTGTTTAATAAAACATAAACCATTTTTTCACGCTTGAGACGCTCGTTATTGTAACGAATTTCGTCTTTAGCTGGATCTACTTTAGTTCCTAATGAAGTAACAACTTCTCCGTTAACAGAAACTACTCCCGCAGTAATTAACTCATCCGCTTTGCGACGTGAGCAAATACCCGCGTTTGAGATATATCTATTCAAACGAATCAAACCGTCGTCAGCTGCTTCTTTGTTAGCTGGTTTATTAGCCGGTCTGAATTTTCTATTCGCTGAATATTTAAAATCGTTTTTCTCTCTTTGTTCTTGGTACTCTGAAGTAGGCTCAGGTCTTCTATTCTTAGTATAACCTTCTTTTTCGAATGATTTTTTGAAAGGTTTTTTGTCGAAAGATCTTCTTTCTGACCCACCTTCTTTATCAAAAGACTTCCCGAATGTTTTTCTGTCGAAAGATTTTCTTTCGTTTCCACCTTCTTTATTAAATGGTTTGTTGAACGATGATCTTCTATCGCTTCCGTCTTTTGAGAAAGATTTTCCGTATGATTTGTTATCGTCTCTATCGCTAGATTTATAGTATGAAGAGCGACCGAATGATTTTTTATCTTCTTTATTGAATTTTGAAAAAGATGATTTTCCGAATGATTTATTATCTTCTTTTCTGTCTTTGCTGAAAGAAGACTTTCCAAAAGATTCGGATTTGTTACCGAATTTTTTATTAGAATTATCTTTCGATCTGAAGCTTTCTGAGTTGCTTCTACTTTTTCTGGAGTTGTCCTCGCGACTGTTCCTTTGACTTTTGAATGGCATAATTTTATATAAAAATTGAGGTACAAAGTTACACAAAATAATGATATAATTAAGTTTTTTTTAATTCGTAAATTGTTTACCCTAAAGCGGTTTAAAGCACGATTCTGAAGCTACTTAAAAATGGCGACTTTGTAACTATTTGGAATATAAGCAAATAGTTTGTACCTTTGGCGCAGCATAAATGGACCAAGCTATTTTTGATCGATTAGTTAATCGTGGATAGATAGCAGTAAGGAAGTGAATGATTAAAAAAAGAGTACTGTGTTTTACCGCAATATTATCGATAATGGTTTTATCGAAGTTGCAATCAAGACCCCAAGGGATTTCCATAGAAAACCCGTATAAACAAATCATGTTGGAGCATGCCGCTAGGCTAAAGGAGGAAGCAAAATCTCCACGCAACAACAGCAAAGCATATTTTAGTTCTCTAACTTTTGCTGAAGCAAGTGTACCCACAGAGGACGTAAAAGTAAAAAGTAAATTAAGTCAGTATTTAGCTAAATTTTCTTTCAAAAAAGTACGCTCGCATGAGATGCACAATCGTGCGGATAAGTATTTGCCTAAAATAGCCAAGATACTAAAATCATACGGCATACCGGAAGATTTTAAATATATTCCAATCGTAGAAAGTGGATTGGATCCTCGTGTAAGTTCTCACAAAGGGGCTGGTGGTTATTGGCAATTTATGCCTACTACAGCGCGTCTTTATGGACTTAAAGTCAATGGCAACGTGGATGAACGTAAAGATTTTATCAAATCGACACACGCCGCAGCGAGATACCTAAAATCTCTTTACGAGGAATTTGGCGATTGGACTTTAGTCGCTGCAGCCTATAATGTAGGTGGCGGAAGTCTCAAGTCTTCCATTCGTAATCAGAAAAAAGACGATTATTACAAATTGAGATTAAATGGCGAAACAGCGTCTTATGTGTACAAGATTATTTCTGTAAAAGAAGTGATCGAAAATCCAAGGATGTACGGTTATAAAATTTAAAATATCAATTACTATATACACAAGAAAAGGCTTGAAATTATTGAGGA
>NZ_JAAKGQ010000078.1:0-8375 GCF_011043515.1 Sphingobacterium sp. SGL-16
GTCCATTTTCCCTCATTTGGATCATTTGAACAAGTTTTTCTTCTTTCTTCCATATACCAGATGAGATTTTCTGCTTAATATTTTCGTTAGTATAGTTCTCGGAATCCAAATTCGTTTTAATAGCAGGAGGGCTCTTTGATTCTGTTTCGGTATAAATAACTTTAGAAACCGTCCTAAAATAGCTGTAACCTTGCTGAATTCCCTCTTGAAGGGCATCACTTAAATTTTTCACTAAATGGAACCTGTAGACGATCTGGTTTGCTTCTGGAATAGCTTTTGTGGTGGCACTGGCATTAGCTGTGGCCCCATCCCGAGTTACATATTCTATTTCTTTATGATGGGATAGTGGTAATAACCCGTTTTAGTTTATTTCCAAATCATTTTGTGATGCATTGAAAGCATCAAATGATTTGTTCCAGAGTTTGAGCCCACATGCTGACGCAGATAGCCCAACTGTAAGCCTAGATTCTGCTTCAATTTATAACCCAATCCAGCATATGCTCGATTTCTGTCAAATGCCTTAATAGATTTGTTATCCGAAATGTTTAAGAATATTTCGTCGTATAGAGCCAAATAAACTCCATTCTTATCAAACTGCTTTGCACTCAACGGAATATCAGCAAACAAACAATACCTAAAACGACCTCTTAAATCTTGGTTTTCAATAAAACGTTCTTCGAATCTAATTCGGTGTCTTAATTTAGAACTCGAAATTCCGTGTGAAAATACACCTTCTTGGTAAATGCGATGCTCTGCAAAGGGATTATTTGGAGTACCCTCTAATTCTGTGTGGATAAAACCATAACCTAATGTGGCTTGGAAATAGGGTTTGAATTGATATTGACCACCTACTCGAATTAATGTTTGATTATGGTCTCCAATAATTTTATAATCACGAAGCTGCAATTCATGATGTAAACTAAATTTTGACTCTTTGATTTGTGTATTACCGAAATACATAAGCCAACCGTTCAATGATTGCGCTTGTGAAGAAATACAAATAGTTAAAGTAAATAATAGAATTAATGCTCTCATGCTTCGAAAATAAGACCTAACAAGTTCACATTATGCGCATTTGCTGTAACAATTTTGTATAAAAAAAGTGAACTGTTAAAGTTCACTTTAGAATTTTGTTTAGAAAGTCCTCTTTTCCAAATACTCATTTTCTTTTAAAGTCATGAGTTCTTTGTCTTGCTTTTTCTTGTCATAATAACCGCATAAATGCAATACGCCATGAATAATCACGCGGTGTAATTCATCTCTTTCGGTTACTGCGAATTTTGCGGCATTTTCACGAATTCTTTCTATAGAGATAAAGATATCTCCAGAGATCTCATCCTGCTGTTCCGAGGAATCAAAAGTTACAATATCTGTGTATGTATCATGATTCAAGTATTGCTTGTTGATGTCTAATAAATATTCATCTGAACAAAATACAAAAGTTAATTCTCCTATACGTCTGAATCCCTCAGATTTGATGGTGTCTCCAATCCAAGTTCTAACTTTTGCTTTATCCTTAAGAACAAAATCAATATCTTCTGAAAAAAATGAAATATCTTTTAATGCCATTCTATTAAAATCCTTTTGTATCCATATATGTTTGCAAAATAATCGTCGCAGAAATCGTATCCACCAATCCCTTATTTTGCTTTTTATTCTTTTTCATGCCCGATTGCGCTATAGCCGAGGAAGCCATTTTTGATGTGAAACGCTCATCCACTTCTACAACATTGATTGCAGGAAATTCCTTTTTTAATTTTCGTACAAATCCTACAACATGCTGAGCCGATTCGGAATCTGTGCCATCCATTTGCAGAGGTCTACCAACTACAAAAGTTTCAATTTGCTCTTGTTGCAAATAGTCTTTCAAGTATTTAAATATATCATCAGGATGCACAGTGGTCAACGCAGTTGCAATTATCTGTAACGGGTCCGTAACAGCTATCCCAATACGCTTTGTACCATAATCAAATGCCATTAATCGCATAACCTCAAAAATTTTAACAAAGGTACAATTCATTATTGATGATAAAAATCTATAACTTTGGTCGTATATTTTAGTTTTTATGCGATTTATCTTATACCTATTACTATTTCTATTGCCATTTGGAAGCAAGGCTCAAACATATCAGCAAAAGATTGATTCATACAGGAACGAAATAAAATCCAAATTTGAGAAGGATACTTTTGGTCCATTACGTAAAGAAAATATTGGCTATTTGGATTATTATACCGCAAATGAAAACTTTGTTGTTCAGGCAGATGTAGAAATATTGTTCGGTGAAAAACCTTTTCGAATGCCTACTTACGATGGAACTAGCAATGATTATAAGCGATATGCCTTACTTCATTTCGAAATTTTGGGCGAGAAACACACATTAACGGCTTATCAAAGTGCCGCTATATTTCAAAATCCCCAGTATAAAGATTATTTATTCTTACCTTTCATTGATGAGACAAATGGATTTGAGACATATACTGGTGGCAGATACATTGAATTAGATGCATCAAAAGTGGTCAACGGAAAAATTACAATTGATTTTAACAAAGCATACAATCCATATTGTGCATACAGCTCTGGATACAGATGTCCAAAGCCACCAGCAGAAAATATACTTCAAACTCATATTTTAGCTGGAGAAAAAGCATATAAAGGACCAAAGAACGAAAGACCAGTCAATAAAGCTATGGCAAAGAACTTTACAGAAAAAGAAAAAAACATTATTTCTACTGGCGATACAAGCAGCAAATTGCACGTTTACCAAACTACAAATGAGAAAGAATTGGCGGTATTAAAAGCTACTTCCCAAGATATTAATATAGATGACCCATTATTAGAAATTTTGGAAAAAAGAATGCTTGCAACAGTTCAAGCGCCAGAGCATGCAGGTGTGGGCATTGCAGCTCCTCAAGTTGGAATCAATAAAAATTTGATATGGGTACAGCGTTTTGACAAAGCAGGTGAGCCTTTTGAATTTTTTATCAATCCAAAGATTATTTGGCGATCAAAACTAACGCGCCTGGGTGCTGAAGGTTGTCTTTCTATACCTGACAGGCGTGATGATGTTACAAGAAGCTATGCTATTAGATTGCAATACTGGGACAAAAACGGAAATGTTATTGAAGAAAACATTGAGGGGTTTACTGCTGTAATATTTCAACATGAAGTAGATCATCTTTACGGAATTTTATATCCAGATCGTCTAGAAGAACAAGCGGCAAATCAAAAAATAGAGCTAAACGAGAAGTTGAAATTTTCTATTGAAAACGGAAATATAAGACCATAAAAAAGGCAGCTTTAAGCTGCCTTTTTTATCTTTCCACTAATTTTATTTCATACAATTTTGGCCAAAGCTTACCTGTCACAAATAATCTTTTATTGGCTGAATCATAGGCTATGCCATTAAGTTCATTATTAACTGGAGCTCTTTCAGAATATAATCCCACTAGATTAATACGACCTTCTACTGCACCAGTTTTCGGATCAATAATTACAATTATATCTTCACCATAAATATTGGCATATACTTTACCATCAATATATTCTAACTCATTTAGGGAGTTAACAGGTCCATTTTCATCATAAATACCCAGAGAAGACTCTTCTTTTCCTGTCTCGGCATTTAAAAAGTAAAGACGGTTAGTGCCATCCGACTTAATTAAGCGATTGCCATCGTAAGTTAGTCCCCATCCTTCAAGGCTATTTTCATATGAAAATTCACTTAATTTCTTAAAGGAGTCTTTAGAATAGAAAAAACCTTTCTTTTCTCTCCAACTTAGAAATGCTATTTTATTTCCTACAATGGTCATTCCTTCACCGAAAAATCCTTCTGGTTTTTCCATCTTAAGAATTTTTCCTGAGTTCAAATCTACTTTACGCAGTGTTGTCACCACACCTTCGCTAATTAAATCGTCAGGTGAACCTGTCGTTTCATAAAGAACGCCATCTGCATATTGTAAACCTTGTGTATATGCTTTGGTATCATGAGGATATTCTTTTATTACTTCGAAAGCATAATTTTTTGCAGTGGGTGGTAATACTATTACGTTGCTATAAGCTATATCTTCTTTTCCTTCTGCATATATTTTGGCAGACAATGACCTGTCTCCAAAACCATAATCCTTCGTGTTAAAAACTACACTTGAAGTATCAGTTTTCGTAATAAAGTGCTCTCCATCGATGGAATAAACTACCGAGTCCAAAGATGTAAATGGAATGTTGAGTGTAAGTTTTACCTGTTCTCCAAAAGCTACGCGTTGACCTGATTCTGGTTTTACAAATTCAAATTTTCCTTTTTGTGATTTACAACCTCCAATGGCTATTAAAATAGCTAAGGATAATCCTGATATTAATTTTATGCGCATGTTTTTTTGTTTAATTGCTCCAAAAAGCATCCTTAATTAATTCTATTTTGTCTGAATCTAAATATACTGATACAATATCAAAGCGAATCTCGCCTTCGTAATTATTTACCTCAAGATACGCTTCTCCGGCTTGAATTAGATTCTTTTGTTTTTTGTCATCCACGAAATTTGCTGGTTCACCAAATAAATTGGATTTTCTACTCTTTATCTCTACAAGTACTAGGTAAATTCCTTCTTTAGCAATAATATCTACTTCCCAATATTTGTAGCGCCAATTTACTTTTAGAATTTCATATCCATTATTTCGAAGATAATTTAATGCTAAGTTTTCACCAAATCTTCCGGATTCTAGATGCTTAGCCATATCAATATATCTAAGAGTAATGAATGTTTATTTTATTACGATATTTCCTAATAATTGACCTAGCATTTTCTCTGCTTCTTTAAGCTTTTGATATTTATGTAGTTCAATTTCCAGATCTTCTGCTGAAAGATTCTTTTTCATTTCTTCACGCACCTTATGCATTTCACGAGAGAATTTACGTTTTTTGATTCGATAGATTGCCTGGATTACTAATTCCTTTAAATGTTCAATCTCTTGTGTGACATAAATTTTTCGTTTATCATCATTCCAATTGGGACTGATTTCATATTTTGAAGCAATACAATCAATTGCTAAAGCAGCCACGTCTTGGTCTGGAGAGGATATAAAAAATTTAGCATCTGGTACTTCAAAATTTTCAGCTTGCTTTTGAAATTCTATAATGATTTTATGACATGTGTTGTCCTCAAATTCAATATCATCTAAACTTCCTAACAAATACGGGGCTACAGGAATATCTCCGTCTCCTTCCCAGGTAACGAGTTCTCTTCCGTAATTAAGAAGTATTCGAACAATTTCTCTTTCTTGAAGTAATTCTGATGTTAATTGTTGGGTCGCATGTGAATCGATACCTGCTTCTTTTTTTTCATCCTCGGTGAGAAAGAAATCAGCAGGAGGCATATCAGCAGGAAAGTCCCCCGCTAATGGAGCTGAAGGTGTTTGATATCCTTTGCTTTGAACAGATTTCTTATCCTGGGCTTTAGCTTTGCCCAGACGAATTTTGTTTAACTCCGATAAAAGTATACGTTCTTCAATATCTAGAAGCGAACTACATTGTCGTATAAATACCGAAACCTTTATTTCATCGGGAATCAAAGCTATACTGGTAACCACTTCGCGAATAACTTCCGCTCGCTTAATAGGGTCGTCTTTTGCATCCTTCAGCAGTATATTCGTTTTATAAAAAATGAAATCCTCTTGATTTTTTTGTATATATTCTTTGAACGCTGAGGAGCCAACTTGTTTAGCGTAAGAGTCAGGGTCATTGCCGTCCGGAAATAATAAAACCTTTACATTCAAGCCTTCTTCCAGCAGCATATCCGTACCACGCAATGAAGCTTTTATCCCTGCGGCATCTCCATCATATAAGATAACTACGTTTTTTGTGAAACGCGAAATAAGCTTAATCTGTCCCGTTGTAAGTGAGGTTCCCGAAGAAGAAACCACATTTTCAACTCCAGTTTGATGCATAGCGATCACATCGGCATAACCTTCTACCAAATAGCACAGGTCAGCATCCATAATGGCTTTCTTGGCAAAATTTAAACCATAAAGAACATCCGATTTGTGATAAATTTCAGACTCGGGAGAGTTTACATACTTGGCTACAGATTTTTCGGTTTTGAGCGTACGTCCACCAAATCCTATTACACGTCCAGTCAAATTGTGAATAGGAAATATAACACGTCCTCTAAATCTATCGTATAGGGATTTATCGTCGCGCTCTATTGCAAGTCCAAGTTCTGCTAAAAAACTTTCATGAAAACCAGCTTTTTTAGCTTCATCGACTAAAGTTGTCCATTGGTCTGGTGAATAGCCGAGTTCGAACTTTTTAATGATATCTTCACGATATCCGCGCTCTTTGAAATAGGACAATCCAATGGATTTACCAAAATCAGTCTCCCAAAGATTTTGTTTGAAGAATTTGCTAGCCCATTGATTTAAGATATATAAACTTTCTCGTTTGTCTTGGGCAGCAATTTGAGCGGGGCTGCGTTCGATCTCTTCTATTTCAATACCATATTTGTTTCCCAGGTATCGAATGGCTTCTGGATAAGTAAACTTCTCCAGCTCCATAATAAATTTAAGTGAATCTCCACCTACTCCACATCCAAAGCACTTATAAATTCCTTTAGCTACTGAAACGTGAAAGGATGGGGTTTTTTCGTTATGAAATGGACAATTCCCTATAAGCGAGGTGCCCCGCTTTTTTAAGTCAACAAAATCCCCTACAACTTCCTCGATACGAGCTGTATCTAATACTTTCTCTATTGTTTCCTTTGCTATCAATTTTCTATCCTTTCAATTGAATATGACGTATTTCAAATTTAGAAAAATAATTAGTCAATCTTCAGAAATAAAAATTAGATAAAATAAAAAAGGTGGAATTGTAGTTCCACCTTATAAAATTCCCTCTTAATATTTATTATTTTATCCTGCTGCTATTGAGGCATCTTTACTAAGATGGTTCAATAAAGAAGGATTTAATATATTACAAGTTCTTAGAAGATCGCGAATAGGATATTTAGCAACTACATCTTGCAATGCAGCTAAATGTTTCTGGTGATGTAAATCGGTTCCTACAAAATCATACATACCTGATTTTAGCATAGTTAATGCGGCAACTTTTACTTCTGTACCGTAATATCTGCTTATTGATAATAGATTCAATTGCAACAAACACCCTGCGTCTTTAATTTGTTTGTACATATCAAAATTATAATGATAGTAATTATAACGTTCAGGGTGAGCTAAAATAGGTTTATAACCTAAATTATGAATGTCTAAAATAGTTTGGAATAAAGCCTTTGATTCTGCCAAGTAGGACATTTCAATAAGAACGTATCCGCCCGGCATCACACATAAATTGTCTTTTGCAATTAGTGGAACTATACCATCATCTATCATATGTTCTGCCGCCGCAAAAATTTTAGATTTGCTTCCTTTCTGTGACAATGCTTCGCTTAGTGATTTATAGGCTTCGTTAATTGTTGATTTGTTGTTTGGGTGTACTCCATCCATTATATGAGGTGTACAAATAAAATTTTGAAACCCAAGACCATTTAATCCTTTTATTAAATCTAAGGATTCATCTACTGAAGGACTTCCATCATCTATCCCTGGTAGTAAATGGTTGTGCATATCCACTTCTAAAAAAGAAAGTTTCCCTAAAGATCTAACCTTATCACCTTCCACTTTTTTAGAACCAAATATTTTAGAAAAAAAACTCATAATATAATTTAACAAATTAAATTAGGCAATTTAAAATTTTTAGCGCCTTAATTTTTAATTATCCCTATCATTAGGTATTAGGCAATTTCCATGCCATGTCTCATTAATAATGTTAAAATATATCACAAAAATACTATATGAATAGTTTTGTTACAGTATAATAATTTTTTTATTAAGTAAATGTAGATATGTGTTTACATGTTTATGGAGAAAATCTTTTTGTATATGTGATGAAATAAACTGTAAGTATGATTATAGCTGTTGATTTTGATGGGACTATTGTAGAACATAAATTTCCCCAAATTGGGAAACCCATACCTTATGCATTTGATACACTTAAGCAATTGCAGAACGAAAATAATACGCTCATTCTTTGGACAGTTACAGAAGGTCATTTGCTAGAAGATGCTATTAAATTTTGTGCAAAAAATGGCTTATATTTTTATGCTCATAATGCCAATTTTCCAGAAGAAGATAGATCTTTAGCTCCTCGCAAATTAAAAGCGGACTTATTTATCGACGATAGAAATTTTGGAGGACTTCCTGATTGGCACTTCATTTATCAATCTATTCAGCAGAAAAAAGCGTTAAATTTACAATTTGATTTAGAGCTTTCATCTAGACCTGCTAAAACAAAAAAGGGATGGTTGTTTTTCACATAATATACGATATACGT
>NZ_JAAKGQ010000079.1:0-8016 GCF_011043515.1 Sphingobacterium sp. SGL-16
TCTATTTCATAGATGTATTGAAAATTATACATGCATCTAATTTGTCTCCCTTGATTTTTCGCTCCGTTTTGTAATGAAACAGATAGAGGGGCTGAAGCATTGCTGTTGGAAATAGATAAGTAGTAAGCATTTGAATTATTTCCTTCAAACTCTTGATCGCTCCACAGTTGTGCTGCAGCTTGTTCACTTAGATTATCGACTCGTAAAGCATATGAATCACTTCCAGATTGTCGATATCCCAATTGTAAATAAGGAATCGCATGAAAATTACTGTAAGGTAAGAAACTCATTGTATGCGTAACAAAATAGGCAATCCTAGATGAGCCTTCTACTTCAAAGGTTCCAAACTTACGTGGAACAGTAGCTGTATTTGTGGAATTACTAAACGCAGAACTTGTTAGACTGGTTAGAGCGGTCTGTGTGGGCATTTTATAGAAGCCTTTGGGGTATGCAAATGCGCAAGGATCACCCTTTCCACTTACTTCATTTAAACCAGGTCGTAAAGCTTTCCAATTGAAATATTCTTGTTTTGATCCGTTCAATCCATTAAAATCAGGGTGATCGTATATGTCTGTATTATAATGTCTGAGCGCATATTTTTGATTTATTTCGTCCAAGTATAAATTAGAAATTGCATAATATTGACCTCCTCTTAAGATCATAGGAGGACTCATGTCAAATAAAATGTTAGCTTTTTTACCAAACTTGAGTGTGATGTTGTCGTCAGCAAAATTAAACGTAAACTTAAGAGGATCGCCATATCTGTTCCTAGTAAGTGTTCTAGAACTTTTATTAGCTTTATTAAATGCATCGGTTGCAAATGTAATTTGATTTAACGTCAAAGAAATTCCATTGGCAGGAATGTTCCCTTCAAAAGTAGTGTATAAATTTAAATTAAATACAGTGTCATTACTCGAACTAAAGCATTCTTGTATATCAAAGTCAACATGTGATAGGGAGTTAGTTTTAGATGTGTAATTGCCTGATTTCAAATCAAATGTGTCGCCAGTAAGTGGGAGGCCTTCTATTTTCCTACTGAAGTTTAAAATTTTATCAAATAATGCTCTACCGCTAATCTTAACCTGAAAAAGAGTTTGTCTAGCTTGAAATAAAATAGTTGATTTGTTGTTTATATGGGCTGTATTAGCGGTTGTAATAGTTCCTTGATCCCAATATAAAGAGGTGAATTTAGTTCCATTTGGTGCTGAGATTTGAAGAGTGTAATCGCTTTCTGTAGGTGTGTTTGGAAAGTTGGGAAGTTTCTCACTATTAAATATGTATGCGATCCATTTGTAAGTAGTATTTCTTTTTGCATTTTCCCAGCGTGGAGCATCTTCACCAACTGTTGCATCAAGCTTAGTTATAAAGTTATTTCCACTCTGATCAAATATTAATATTCTGTATTTCTTACCATTCTGCATTTTACTACCAGCATACCTTTTCGTTTTCTTCTGTTTTGGTTTAGAAGGGACATTTTTTTCAATTTCATTCACAATCGTGATATCTTTTGATTCTCCTTTGATATCAGAATAGGATATCGAGCCTATACAATTTAGATCAGAGGAAAGAGTATTAGCCTTATTTAATATAATTTGGTGATGTTCGGTAATTTGATCCTCGTTTTTTCTGATGTTGGCACTAATTTGATTAATATCAACGGTTTCTTTAATACCTGTAATGCTAAAAGATAAGCTTTCATTACCAAAATAATCCGAATAGTTCAAGTCTTTATTAGATGAACAACTAATATTTGACAGTATGCATATACTTAATGAAATTAAGAGTGTGATAGCACAATTTGTGCTATGAAATAAAAAAGTTTTCATATTCGTTTTTCTTAATGATAGTAGATGTTACTAACTTTAATTAGTTATCTTTTTTAGAAAATTATTTACAAACATGAAATAATAATTTATCTTTGAAAAGATATTTTAAAATTTTAGATTAAAAAATCTATTTATTAAGATAAAATATTACCCTCCGGTTTTTGTTGAGTTTGAGTTCTATGTAGAAGAGAGCATTTGTGTAGGTTCAACGCGTTTAACTTTTGGAGGAGAAAATCCCAATGATAATGTTCCTACGATAATGGATGACTATGAATTAACGGATGCGTTTGGCTGGGAAACGGAGATCTTTTAGTGAAAATTCTTGCACTAAATTCAAAAGTAAAACCCCTCAAATCCAAAGATTATGAGGGGTTTTTTATTGTCGAAGTATAAAAAATACTATTTACGTTCTAATACTTTAGTTACTAATTCAGCAGCTTCTTTTAACAAGATTGCTGAGTAAACTTGAAGACCTGATTCGTCGATCAATTTTTTCGCTTCCGCAGCGTTAGTACCTTGAAGACGTACAATGATTGGAACTGGAATGTTACCAATTTCATTGTAAGCATCGATTACACCTTGAGCAACACGGTCACAACGAACGATACCACCGAAGATGTTGATTAAGATAGCTTTTACGTTAGGATCTTTTAAGATAATGTTGAAACCAGCTTTTACTGTTTCAGCATTAGCAGTACCACCTACGTCTAAGAAGTTTGCAGGCTCGCCACCAGCTAATTTGATGATATCCATAGTTGCCATCGCAAGACCAGCACCATTCACCATACAACCTACGTTACCGTCAAGTTTTACATAGTTCAAGTTTGACTCACCAGCTTCTACTTCTGTTGGATCTTCTTCTGTGATGTCGCGCATAGCAGCGATGTCAGCATGACGGTACAAAGCGTTTTCGTCTAAGTTTACTTTCGCGTCTACCGCTAAAATTTTATCATCTGAAGTTTTTAATACAGGGTTGATTTCGAACATCGAAGCATCGATAGAATCGTAAGCTTTGTATAAAGCAGCTACGAATTTTACCATGTCTTTGTGCGCAGCACCTGATAAACCTAAGTTGAAGGCAATCTTACGTGCTTGGAAACCTTGTAAACCTACTTTAGGATCGATTTCTTCTTTGAAGATCAAATGAGGAGTTTTTTCAGCAACCTCTTCGATGTCCATACCACCTTCAGTAGAGTACATGATGATATTACGACCAGTACCACGGTCTAATAATACGGACATGTAAAACTCTTTTGTTTCACTTTCTCCAGGATAGTAAACATCTTGAGCGATTAATACTTTATTTACTTTTTTACCTTCAGGACCTGTTTGTGGAGTTACTAATTGCATACCGATGATGTCAGTAGCACGTTGTAATACCTCATCGTGGTTTTTAGCTAATTTCACACCACCACCTTTACCACGTCCACCAGCATGAATTTGCGCTTTTACTACAACCCAGTCCGAGTTGAAGTCTTCCTTCATTTTTTGAGCAGCAGCTACTGCTTGTTCTGGAGTGTCAGCAACTATTCCTTCTTGGACTCTAACGCCAAAACTTTTAAGTATTTCTTTTCCTTGATATTCGTGAATGTTCATTGATAAAAAATTTGACGTAAAAATATGACTTTTATTCTTAAGAGACAAGAATTTATTTGGATACTTTTGTTAATCATTACTGCTTATTGCCTTATATCAAAATGACAATCTGATTCTTTTTCTTAAATTCGTGTCATGATTCTAAAAGCATCAAATATCTATAAATCATACGGCAATCTTCCTATTCTCAAAGGAGTAGATTTTACTGTAGAAAAAGGTGAAATTGTCAGTATAGTAGGCGCTTCGGGCGCAGGGAAAAGTACCTTGTTGCACATTATTGGGACATTGGACAAAGCCGACCAGGGGGAGGTATTTATTGATGATACCGCTATCCATAGACTTTCTTCTAAAGAATTGAGTGCTTTTAGAAACCTCCATATCGGATTCGTGTTTCAATTTCATCATTTATTGCCTGAATTTACGGCTTTGGAAAATGTGTGTATCCCCGCATATATTGGAGGGACAAAAACAGATATAGCAGAGAAGAGAGCAATGGAATTGTTGGATTTGCTTGGGGTAGCAAGTCGAGCTAATCATAAGCCTTCGCAGTTATCAGGAGGCGAGCAGCAACGTATTTCTGTAGCGCGCGCTTTGATCAATAATCCAAAAATCATTTTGGCGGATGAGCCCTCGGGTAATTTAGATTCCGAAAATGCGGCTGCTTTGCATAAGTTGTTTTTTGATTTGCGTGACTCTATGGGACATACTTTTGTGATTGTAACCCACAATGAGGATTTAGCAAATATTTCGGATCGTACGATCCATATGAAAGATGGAAATATATTTTAAGAAATAGAGAGGGAAGGATTTGAAAAAAATATTAATTACCAGTGCTACACATAGCTTAGGGCTGCGTGTCTCAAAATTGTTAGCAGATCGATTTGAAATCATTCAAGCTACATCAGACGAATTACCTGCGTTCATGCAGGACAAGTTTGTGAAAATTCCGAAAGGAGTAAACCCAACATTTGCTCACGAAATGTTGAAATTGGCATTAGATAATAATTACGAATACATTTTACCTCTACAACTGCAAGAAATTGAAGCCTTATCGGAATCATTGTTGCTGTTTGAAGAATACGGTATTTGTATTATCTGCCCTACAAAACAACAATTGCAAGAGTTGGAAATATTGCCAAATCCAGGAAAAGAATTGCCGTTAAGTATTTTGCTGGATAAGACAGATTTGTTGTCGCATAGACAGGTAGATATCGAGATAAACGGATTAGGTGTATTGTCTGATTCAGAAATGGATTTCTTTTTAGCGGTAGCGAGATAATGGAGAATAAGAATATAGGTGAGATTGCATTAGATAAAGAGGTATACGCATTCGAATTGGATGATGTCTTGTTTCCAAAACAGGATTATTTGTTGCAAGTGTATTACCTTTTTGGAAGTTTTTACGAATTCACAGAAGGTACTGTAAAGGCTAACGACTTGGCTAATTTCATGAAGAAAGTTTACTTGTATCATGGCGAAGAAAAGGCCTTCGATGCGGCAAAAGAAGTATTTGGTATTGAAGAAAAGTACCGTGAAAATCTAGAACGCTTAAAAGCCAATGCGCAACTTCCACTACGTTTAGAGCTTTTTACGAATGTAAAAGCGGAATTAAACAAGCTTTTTGAAGCCAATAAACAAGTTGCTATTCTCACGGAAGGTAATCCTGTAGAACAGCTGAATAAGTTGAAATTCATTGATTGGGATATTTTAACCCCGTATAAAGAGCAAATTAAAATCTATTTTGTAGATGAATTACTGCATCAAAAAATAGACATTATTCCTTATCTTGCACAAGAGTTTAGCGTGCTGGAAGACAGTATGTTAGTGTTGGATTAAGCGTTTCGGTAATGAAAAAATATTCACATATCTTTTTTTTGCTATCAATTGTAGCCATATTTTTTGTTTCCTGTGAGCGAGATGACGATGAGCGAGATGACCCCACACGATATGCGATAGACACAACTAGAACTTACACAGACGATACTTACGAGAATAGACTCAAAGATTCCGTATGGTATTATTACAAATATTTATCACTGTGGGAGAAAGCAATTAGCCCTACCACTTCTCGTATCGGGGTGATGGATTCTGTCGATTACCTCAAAAATAATTACACTAAGTATTTTCAGTCAGCAGGGGATGTATTAGGCTATTTGATGTATACGACCAAGGTCAGTGTGGTTGGTAATAAAGTGAAACCTAATATTGGAAGCGGTAACTATTTTTCTTATTTCAGCGATATATTATACACCCATCAGGCAGGTGAAAGCAAAGCTTATGATTGGTATAGTTTTTTGGATAGAGGTGGTTTTGTAACAGGTGCTATTCAGCAAGGGTATATCTCAGGATTTGGGATGGATTTGATGTATCTGCAAAAAGACGCTAATAACTTAAATAGCGGTTTGTATATCCGTTTTGTCGAAAAAAATTCAGCTGCATATAAAGCGGGTTTGCGACGTGGACAGCAAATCATTAGTCTTAATGGCGATACCAAAATAGATTATAACAGCCAAAAAGCTTCTAATTTCCGGGAGCTAAATAATTACCTGAACTTGGCTAATCTAGCTATAGAGTATAAAACTCCAACAGGTCAAGAAAAGACTGTAAGTATTGCCTATGCCAGAAATAGTTATGCAGATGCTGTTTTTGCAGATACTGTTTTAGTGGCAGGGAACAAAAATGTAGCCTACCTTGGACTTAGTTCTTTTTTATCAACGGATGCTTGGGTTTTAGATAAAGGTGTAACAAAACCTTTTCAATCGCGACTAAGCGAGGTTTTCAATAGCTTTTCTTCTAAAAACGTAGAAAATATTGTGGTGGATTTAAGGTACAATGGGGGAGGATCGGTATTGACTGCAGAATATTTATCTGATTTGTTGGTGCGCAGTTCTGCTTCTGGTAGTTTGATGTATTCCTACAAGATTAATGATATCCTCAAACAGTTAGGTTGGGATGATGAAGGTGAAGATTTTGCGCCCGTAAAATTCAATAAGAAAGGTAATTTGAATGTGTCAAATATTTACTTTTTGGTTTCTGAGGAAACAGCATCAGCCAGTGAGTTGCTCATTAACAATTTGACACCTTATATGAATGTGTATATGATCGGTACTTACCGTTCAGAAAATAATACAACTATTGCAAAGAATACGTATGGCAAACCTGTAGGTTTCTTTCCAATAGATATCGTTAGTATAAGCAATGAATTGTATGTAACATCTTTTCAGATGTTCAATAAGAATGGGTATGGCGATTATTTTGATGGTTTAAAACCTAATACACATGTTTGGGAGTATGATTCATTCTTAGATTTTGGTCAACAAGAAGAATCTATGCTATCTGCAGCCTTAAATCATATAAAATCTGGTAATTTTAAGAGTACAGCTACGCGTTCAGTTTCTCCGAATACTAATTTTGATCGAAAATTTATGGAAGAAGGGTTCAAATCCAATAAAATACGCGGTATGTATAAATTTCCTACCAAAAAGATTCATTTTTAATCCTTATCTTTAGACTTTAGAGATTAATATATTTGATGAGTTCTATGAATAAGCCCAATAAGCCTATCACGATTAAGGAAATAGCGCGCAAACTAAGAATTTCTCCCTCAACAGTTTCGCGTGCATTGAATGATCACCCAAGTATAGGTTTAGTGACGACTATGCGAGTAAAAAAGCTCGCTGAAGAATTAAACTACGAACCCAACCAGACAGCCATCTTTTTCAAACAACGTAAGACTTTTACTTTAGGGGTGATTCTTCCTAAGTTGTCCGAGCCTTTTTTTGCATCAGCGATCAGTGCAATCGAAGAAGTGGCAGGTGAAAAGAAGTTTACTGTACTTTTAGGACAGTCCTTAGATAATCCAGAACGTGAGCTTAATATTATCAATAGTTTCAGAACACATCGTGTGGATGGTATACTTATGTCATTAGGAAAGAATACGACTAATCTGGATTTTATTGAACGTCTACGCAAATACGAAATTCCAATTGTGTTTTTTGATTGTGTGCCTGAAGGTGTGGATGATGTGCCTAAAGTGTATTGCGATCTTTCTACAGGTATTCAAGAGGCTGTTCAAGCTTTCGCGGAGCGCGGTCATAAGCAAATCGCATTAATCAATGGTCCTGAGACCTTGAAAGCGTCTGGCGAGCGTACATTGTCTTTCAAAAAAGCTTTGTTGGATAACGGGCTAAATTTTGATGATAAATATGTAGTTTATTCGGATTTGACAGAAGAAAGCAATTACCAAGCGATGGAGAAATTAAGAGACTTGGCTGATAGGCCTTCGGCAATCTTAGCGTTCAATGATTACGTTACTTTTGACATCATCAGATATGCAAAAGAAAAGGGAATCTATTTAGGACACGATATTCAGGTAATAAGTTTTGCAAATTATTCATTATGGAAATACATGGATAATCCGCCATTGGCAAGTATCGAACAATATCCAGCTGAACAAGGTGCCAAAGCGGCTAGTATTTTATTGGAGTTGTTGGATAATAAGGATAGTGAAGAAATAATTCAAGATCATATTTTTGCCTCCAAATTAGTTTATCAATAAACTTTATATTTTAGGCCAGTACCGTCCTAAATAAGA
>NZ_JAAKGQ010000008.1:0-96988 GCF_011043515.1 Sphingobacterium sp. SGL-16
CTTTTGTAAATATCTCCATTTTCATTGAGAAACATTCACAAAAAACTTCGCTACTATGTCTAAAAAATGTAATTACATCAGCACAAATCGTTCAAAACACTACTTAAAGTGTCATTTAATCTTCGTTTGCAAGTATCGTAAAAAGTTACTTGTCGGTCAGTTAAAAGATGATATGCGTTCTTTTCTCTTAAACATTACTTCTAATTCAGATTTTGAAATTGAAGTGTTTGAATCTGATTTAGACCACATCCATTTTCTTATTCGTTATATCCCTCGTGTTTCAATTACTTCTATTGTTCGCAAGTTAAAACAAGAATCTACTTATTACATTTGGCGTTAACCACACAGGTCATTCTTATTTAAACATTTTTGGAAAGAACATACTTTCTGCTCTGATGGTTATTTTGTTTGTTCAATAGGTGAAGCACCTCCTGATACTATTCGTCAGTATATTCTCAATCAGGGTTAGTCGCTTACATCCCACAGGCTAAAGACCTGTGGGTTTTACGCTCCGTTTTATAAAAAAGTTATCATGTATTGACAAGATAACTTTTTGATTACATATAGGTTGCTACAAAAACAAAAGCCACCCTTTAGCAAGAGAGGCTTTCTTGAAGTGAACTTACTGGTACGAAACTCGAACTCTTTTTTGGAAGATTAATAGTTATTAAACGTACTGAAAGATTATTTATCGTGGTGGATAACGAAAAGGTGTCTGCCGAAACCAAAGCCTACAAAAAGATACCGCAGATATTATCTTTTACCGATGAAGACGGCAACGACAATATGAAGCAGGTCATCGAAGCCAATTACAGGCAGGTCAAAGCGGACCTTGTACATATTGTGGAAAGTGAAATGGAGCGGATTAGAATGACCCCGATTTACAACATTTGATACAGCAAGATGGATAACGGCTAAAATAATGGGTATTCTAAAAAAAGTAAATAGACAGACTTGTCTGTTCATTTATTATTCTATACATTTGCTTTCATAAAGGATATAAACATGGATACCCCAAGAGAAAGAATTATTGATACCGCTTCACTACTGTTCCATCAACAGGGATATAATAGCACTGGAATTAATCAGATTATCAGTGAAGCCAATGTTGCCAAAGCAAGTTTTTACCAACACTTTAAATCAAAAGATGACCTATGTGTTGCGTTTTTAAATGCAAGACATGGATATTGGTTTTCTGAATTGATAACATACGTATCAAAATCGAAAAGCACCAAAAAAAGAATATTGAACGCCTTTGATTTCATTGTTTATATGAACGAAAAGGAAGGTTTTAGGGGGTGCAGTTTTTTGAACATCCTGTCGGAAATATCAAAAGAACAAGGTACTATACTTTCAGTTATACAGGCACACAAAAACGACCTTAGAAAATTCTTTGAAAAAGAACTTGGAGAGGAATTGCTATCCGCTCACATCTACCTGTTATTTGAAAGTTCAATTATAGAAAGCCAACTCTTTAAATCAAATGAGTTGGTCAAGAAATCAAAAAAAATCGTAAACAGCTTAATTTAAGCCTTAAAACAATGGAACAGAAACATCCTTTACCTCCATTTACTTTGGAGACAGCCAAGCAAAAAATCCAAATGGCAGAAGATGCTTGGAATACCAAAAATCCCGAAAAGATATCAATGGCTTATACCATTGATAGTGAATGGCGAAATCGAAACCTGTTTATCAATGGTCGGGAAGAAATTGTAAGATTTTTGACCGAGAAATGGGAAAAAGAATTGGATTACAAGCTCAAAAAAGAGTATTGGGCGCATACCGATAATAGAATTGCCGTTAGGTTTGAATATGAGTACAGAAACAAAGAGGGTAAATGGTTTAGAGCCTACGGAAACGAGAATTGGGAGTTTGATGAAAACGGCTTAATGAAAAAACGGTACGCTAGTATCAATGACCTCGAAATAAAAGAGGCTGACAGGTATTTATAATTACTAAATTGTGAACGAAAACGGAATACTTATATGGTCGAAAATACTTTATTAAAAAACATCTCGAAATATATAGATCTTACGCAGGATGAAATTTCAACTTTCGAGCGTTTTTGGACGGAGAAAACATTGGAAAAGGGGGACTATCTTTTGCATAATGGCGATACCTGTCGTTATGATAGTTATGTCGTTTCGGGAGCATTAAAAGCATTTTACATCAACGCTGACAATGGCAATGAGGAAATCTTGTTTTTCGCTATCGACGACTGGTGGGCTTCTGACTTAGATAGCTTTTCCAAACAGAAGCCCTCAATATACAACATACAAGCCATAGAAAGAACGACCGTTTTACAGATTAGCCACTATTCTTTTCAGCAGTTACTGGCTGAACTTCCCCGTTTGGAGCGGTACTTTCGGATAATATTAGAAAGTTATCTGGGCGCATTGCAAAAAAGAATTATCTATAACAATGTTCAGGATGCCGAAAGCAGATATTATGCCTTTTTGGAAAACTACCCAAACATAGCATCCAAAGTACCCCAATATCTGATTGCATCGTATTTGGGTGTATCAGCTGAATTTATAAGCCGCATTAAGAAAAAAAATAAACCGTCTTGACCTAGATCAATTTTTTCTCCATCATTTACCGTCAACTTTGCTTCATAATATTAAGAAGCAAATGAAACATCATCCTATTTTTCAGAACGCCATTACATGGCAAAGAGAATTGATCAACCGGACGGTAGTTGCCCCCATGTCACGCGTGAGCGCTACGGCGGACGGCTTGGCTACGCACGAAATGAAGGACTATTATTCCGCATTTGCAATTGGAGGATTTGCAGTTATCATTACCGAGGGTATCTACACTGATGTATACGGTAGCCAGAGTTATAACAACCAACCTGCACTTGTAAACGAAGCGCAAAGCGCTTCTTGGGAAAAGGTAACCCGTGCTGTCCATCAATCTCCCTCCCTTATTTTCGCTCAGTTGATGCACGCAGGTGCTTTATCGCAATATAGTGAGAACACCTTAGCTCCGTCTGCCCTAAAACCTGTTGGCACAAAGATGTCTTCCTACGGTGGCGAGGGGACATTTCCTACCCCTAAAGAAATGGACTTGACGGATATTGAAAGAATGAAACAGGGCTTTATCAATGGAGCTGTAAACGCTTATAAGGCAGGCTTTGACGGCGTAGAAATTCATGGGGCAAATGGTTATTTGTTAGACCAGTTCCTCACACCGGAACTGAACCACAGAAACGACCAATATGGTGGCACTATGCAGAACCGTTTCCGTGTTATTGCTGAAATTATTGCTGGTATAAAGGCTTCCGTGCCACAGAGTTTCATTGTCGGTTTACGGGTTTCAGAGGGGAAAGTAAATGACCTTACCTACCGTTGGAAACATGGTATTGAAACAGCTAAAGAACTGGCAGAAGAAATAAAGGTGAGCAAACCCGATTTTGTTCACGTAGCGGTGCAGACGGGCGAATGGGAACGGGACAGCTTTTTTGGAGACGGAATATCATTGGCATTGGTTATCCGGCAGGCAACGGGCATTCCTGTCATTGCCAACGGTGGTTTCCATAATGTTGAAAAGGCGGAAGTTGCCTTGAAGGACAACCACGCAACGCTGGTTGCTATCGGAAAAGCAGCCTTAGCAGATCCCCATTGGGTAATGAAAACCATGAACGGGTTACCCTTGATTCCTTTTCACCGTGAAATGTTATGGCCGGAGGCAACCCTTAGCCATACCCGGAAAATCGTCAAAGAATTAAATCTTGAAAATAGTTAGAAAGAGAACAATGAAAATGAACAGATTCTTGATAATTGGGACTTTACTTTCAGTATAGACATCACAGGAAAAACGTTCGCACAAAGGAACACATCTATAAATCAAATAAATAAAAAATGAAACCTGCTTGTGTCACCATCGAAAAAAGGATATATAAAAATCAACTCAAGCAAGCTTCATTGCCATTAAAAAACAAATTATTATCATGAAAATTTCACAAATTAAAATTACGCCGGACGCTTATGAACCATTCCGTCTGGCTCAGGGACATCGTGTAGGCGATCTGTTGTTTATTTCGGGACAGACCGCTATTGGCAAGGATGGAAAGCTTATAGGCATAGGTGACTTTGATGCACAGGCAAAAATGGCTTTTGAAAATCTGGACAAGGTATTGAGTGCTGGAGGTTCAAGTTTGAAAAACGTGGTTAAGGTCACTATCATGCTCCGTGACATGAAGAACTTTGAGAAGATTGTCGAATTGAGAGGCAAATACTTTACTCCCCCATATCCGGCAGATACTATTTTTGAAGTATCGTCATTGTTTTCGCCGGATGCATTGATTGAGATTGAAGCCATTGCTGTGGCGGATGCGCTGGCAGATTGGGAAAAGTAATACGAAAATAAAACCAGTCACAGTAAGGAGTGGATAAGTAGTATCTACTCCTTGTTTATTTTGGACATTTATATACAACGAAGTATAAATAACCATACATCATCAAATGATAATAATTGCGTATTTTAGTATTTTCTGATATACTAAGTTTGACATGAGAATAAACTTCACATTTCATAATTATTATTTTTCAATCTGGACGGAAAAGCATTCCCAGGATTATACTAATTTTTAGACATCTTCCTTATGATACAAAAACATTCAGATAACTTTGATCTGCTCAGATATTTAAGGTCTCAAAAAAATGATGGCCATATAGCGCCTTATTATCTGGCATCAAAAACGTGTCTTGAAGACTTGAAAATCACCAATCCCTTTAAAAACTACTTTTATACTATCGGTCTGTATTATGGTGAGGGAGCGCGCATCAGGATAGGCACTACCGATTATGATTTAACACGAGGAAGCCTGTTGACGATTGGCCCCGGAATGACCTGTCAATGGCTCAATACCAATTTTCCCTCAAATGACACGTTATTTTTTTATGATGATATTTTTGTAAATAATTTCAGCAGGTCGTTTTTCTATTCTCTCGAATTTTTTTGCCCCGATGAAAAGAGTGTGATGCAACTCACCGATAGGCAATTCGAGGAAATGCAACAGCTTTTCAGCACACTTCGGGCAATAGCTGATAAGCCCGAAGCAGTATCGGGCATACTATATTCAATCCTGATTATTTCACAGAAATATTTCTGGAACCTGTACCGGGGCAATAAAAAGGAACTCAACGGTAAAGAACATACCGTTGTAAAGTTTAGAGAATTAGTTTCAAAGAATTTCTCGCAGTATAAAGATGTTGCTTTTTATGCGGAACAGTTGCATATATCACCAAAATACCTGAGCGAAATATTAGTAGAATACACCGGGCTTTCGGCGAAAAAATGGATTGAGTTTCATATCATGCAGGAGGCCAAGTACCTGTTGAGCTTTTGGAATATGTCTGTCAAAGAGGTGTCGTTTCAACTTGGCTACACAGACTCTTCTCATTTTTCCCGGGCATTCAGAAGCTACGAAGGTCAGCTCCCCACTGAGTTCAAAAATACAATTGAAATTCCTGCATAATCGCGGGTTCTACATCAAAAACAGAAAAAACTACATTTTTTGCCGTCATACTTACAGTATTGACGGCTAGGCTCCTTCATATCTTCGTATGGTATTACAGAAAACGTACAATGAAGTTTAGATAAGATGCATTTCTTTCGTTACGAAAAGACAAGACAAATCACCAACGGAAGAAAATATCCTGAATAGGTTGTCACGTTTTCAGCACTTCATGTGTCCATATTTTAAACAGTGGTTGACTGTAATAATTATCCGACCACAGCCTAACAAAAAGAAATTTGAAGGGAACGATGAAAGAAACAACGAAAATAAAAAACTTGCTGGCCTGCCTGTTTTTCTGCATGTGGTGCTTGCACAGCGAGGCGCAAGTCCCTGTGGAAATCACTGCAGGGCATTCGAGTTACTATTATCAGCATATGTTTTCCGGCAAAATCAATGCGGAAAAGCCGTTTGGATTTTTTAACACGTCTTCTATTTTGCTTCCTTACGACAAAAAGCGGGGGATTGAAGTGATGAGCCAGTCGTATCTTACTTACGAAATAAATAATCGCTGGGCAACCGGTTTGGGTTCTATCTATGCACCGGGAAATCGGTTTGTGCCTTCGGCTTTTGTTTGGTATTTCAATAAAAAAAATGACTTATCGTATCTCATTTTTACGAGAATGGATGTTTGGTCTAACCCCAGTCTTGAGCTGTTCGGTTCTGTGGAATATCAAGGTAGCAAAAATCAGAATTTCAATCTTTATGCGCGTTTGCAGCTTCAATATATTACTTCAATGCATTGGAACGGGCACTTAAAGAGTGTTCAATATGCAAGATTAGGAGTGGACAATAAAGGTGTACAATATGGTTTGGGTGTAAACTTTGACCAATACGGGCCAAATACGGAACACTACAGCAACTTTGGACTTTTTGTGCGAAGAGTATTCTAACAGAACTTTTAAAATACAATTAAATATGAATATAGATAACATCAAAACTGAAATACCTCACAACAAAAGGAAGAGCATAACGGTACTTGGATTGGGTAATATGGGAGCCGCGATAGCCTATACATTTATCAATCAAGGTTATGATACGGTTGTGTGGAACCGTAATGCGGAAAAATGTAAACCACTAGTTGAAGCAGGTGCAGCGGGTATAGAAATACTTAGTGAGGCAGTTGTTGCCAGTAATCAGATTGTGATCTGCTTGTTAAACAATACGGCTGTGGATGAAGTACTCAAACAGGTAGCTGGTGCGGTTGCCGGAAAAGTATTCATCAATTTAACGAGCGGCACACCTGCTCAGGCTCGTGATTTTGCTGAGTGGGCTGAAAAACAGAACGCTTCCTATATCGATGGCAAAATATTGGCTGACCCAATAGACATCGGAACCGCCAAAGCACAGTTATTATTCAGTGGTAAGCCAACCGTTTTTGATGCGCAGTATCCGCTGTTGGAAAAGCTAGGTGCCATTACTTACTACGGAGAAGACGCAGGAGCCGCGGCTGTAGATTTTTTAGCGCAGGTAGCTATTGGCTATGAATTTTTAATAGGTTTTTTGCATACCCTTCAATTGGTGCATCAGGAAGGAGTGGATTTGGCCGCTTTTGCACATCGCGTTGCGGGCACGCTACAGGGCTATGGCCCGCTGCTGTCCCTAATGGTCAATGAAATTAAGTTGGGTACATACCAGCCCGACTTGGGGCCGCTTCAGGTTCAAGCCGCGATGTTTGATGACCTCATCAATCATCGAAAATCAAAAAATGTGGAAACTCTGCGCATGCAAGAAATCAAAAACCTCATGGACCGTAGAATAGCTGATGGGCATGGAGCGCAGGGATTTTCGAGTTTATTCGAACTACTAGGGAAACAATAGCAACTACCAGCATTGACCACAATATTTAAAGGGGATACAAACAAGATATAACTAGAATAAAAAAGGAAAATAATGAAACAGAAAATTTTTAATACGCACAATGATTATACAGGTCTGATCATTCGACTGACAATCGGTATCGTTATGTTTCCACACGGAGCGCGGGCTATGTTGGGCTGGTTTGGTGGCTTTGGGTTTACCCAAACTTTGGAGGGGCTGCAACAGATGGGACACCCATGGCTGGTGGGGCTATTAGTTATATTAATAGAGTTCTTTGCACCCATTTTTATAATAATGGGCTTTGCCTCCCGTTTTTGGGCAATTGCATTGGGTGGACTTTTTATCGGAATAATTTTATTTGGCGGACATCTCGAGCATGGCTTTTTCATGAACTGGTTTGGCGATAAGGAAGGTGAAGGATTCGAATATCATTTGCTGATGCTCGGCTTATGTCTGGCACTGTTCATTCAGGGAAGTGGAAAATATTCACTGGACAATTTGATATCCAAAAAACTCACAGCTTAAATTTAAACAACGATGATCCCGATTCATGAACTTTTGTGGTTTGCTTTGGCTGCCTTCCTGATGGTTATCAGCCCGGGGCCGAATATGATTTATCTTATTTCAAGAAGCATTACGCAGGGTAAAACAGCCGGGCTTGTTTCACTAGTTGGCGTTATCTGTGGTTTTTTATTTCATATCGTCCTGGCAGGATTTGGATTGACGGCTATATTACTGGCTGTTCCGTTTGCTTACGGAATACTGAAAATTTCGGGCGCTATTTACTTGTTGTATTTGGCGTATCAGGCCATTAAACCCAATGGCAAAACATTTTTTGAAGTGAATGAGCATATTGCCAAAGACAAGCCTCGAAAACTGTTCCTGATGGGCTTTTTTACCAACCTGTTGAATCCTAAAATGGCTGTATTTTACCTGTCTTTTTTTCCTCAATTTATCAAACCGGAATATGGCTCTATATTAGGTCAGAGTATGGCATTGGGTATTACACAGATTTCTATCAGCTTCACTATCAATTTTATTATTGTAATGACCGCTGCAAAAATGGCTTCTTTTCTTACAAGAAATCCACTTTGGGTAAGGACGCAAAAATGGTTTATGGCCAGTGTACTGACTTTTTTAGCCATAAAAATGGTGCTTTCAAAAGCTAAATAATGACAAACAAAAAATAAATATGGAAAACAGAATAGACATACAGCAGCTTGAGCCGGATGCATTCAAGGCAATGTTCGCTCTGGAAAATTACCTACACAATTCAGGACTTTCTAAAGCGCATTTCTATCTGATTAAAATTCGTGCTTCGCAAATCAACGGTTGCGCTTTTTGTATCAACATGCACACTACGGATGCATTAAAGCAGGGTGAAACCGCACAGCGAATTTTCCTGCTCAACGCCTGGAAAGAAACCGGATTATTTACCGAGGAAGAGAAAACAATTTTAGCCATAACCGAGGAAGTAACCTTAATCAGCCAAAACGGGTTAAGCGATGAAACGTACAGACAGGCCGAACAACTTTTTGATGGAAATCAAATTGCACAGATCATAATGGCGGTTGTTACGATAAATGCATGGAACAGGATTGTAATCAGCACCAAGAAAACGGTAGTATAAAAAGAATAATGAACTAAAAAAGATACTCAATTATGCAAACAATTCCTAAACCATTCAAAATCCTGGTATCTGTCCTTGTAGTTTCCAATGTCGTGTTGATGATTTGTATTGTCTACCTACATTTAAATAACAGGCCAAACTTTAATGCAGAAAGAATAAATATCAATGATGCTTCGGGAAAAAATCGTGTCGTTATTGCAAACACAGAACACATTCCCGAGCCCATTATTGATGGAAAAACGTATAAAAGAGCTTACGCCCCAGCAGGTCTTATATTCTATGACAAGAACGGCGACGAAAGAGGCGGTCTTGCTATTACCGATAATGAGCAGACTAACTTAAATGCCCTATCATTCGATTACCAGAATGCAGATGCCATTGGAATTCTCGCACAGGATAATAAAAGCGACAATTATTTCAGGGCTGGGCTGGTGATAAATGACAAAGACCTGTCGGGGAAACCCGGACATAATATCAACCGTATCAACCTGATAACGGAAAACGGGAATGCGGCTTTGGTAATGAAGGATCACAATGAAATACCGAGAATTATTCTAAAGGTTGATAGTGTGGGTAACCCGTCCATCGAAATGTTTGACAAAGATGGTAAGCTGAACTGGAAACAATAAACTCAAGTCTTATGAAACAGACATTAAAAACCATCATCCTTATCATCCCCATTCTTATGGCGGTGAATACTTTTGGTCAACATCAAAATCGATTAAAAATGGAACAGAATAACAGAGAAGAACGTACTGTTACGGAACATGTCGCTGTCATCGATAAAATCAGCATTCCCAAAAAAGCTATCGCGGAGTATTCCCAAAAATCGCTTTTCATCAGAAATACACTTCGGCAGCAGCCCGGCTTTGTAAAATATGAAATCTTTCAACAGACAGGCGATAGTGGAGACCTTCGGGTCATTACGGTTGCCACTTGGGCAGACCGACAGCGGATGGACGATGCCAGAGTGGTCATACGGGAGGCAATGCAAAAAGCAGGGATTAAAATGCCCGCCTTTTTAGAACAACATGGTATTACGATGGAAAGGGGTATCTATCAGATGGTCGAGGAGTGAGTCTTATAGATTTATACCAGACTTGATAATTATCTTCAAGAAAGTATAAAACAGTGATGTCTTAATGTCTATAAGAGAACTTGACCGGGTTCCGCAAGAAACGGATTTCAATAGATGCATGGTATCGTTAATTTTAAAAGAAACAGCAAAGCTGAGTAATGAAATCATAAAAGGTATTCTAACATGCACATTAAAAGTTATCCTTCCATTCTGTACTTCGGCACTCCGGTAGTACTTATCAGTACCAAAAACCCTAATGGTACAGATAATCTTGCACCGATATCTTCGATTTTCTGGTTGGGGTGGCGTTGTATCATTGGTCTTGGGGCTTCCTCCCAAACTGCCAAAAACCTTTTGGTAACCAAAGAGATCGTATTAAACCTGCCTTCGGTAAACGAGGCAAAGGCAGTGAACCTACTGGCCAGAACCACGGGTTCTAATCCAGTGCCCCAATCTAAAATGTTAAAGGGGTATCGTTTCGAAGAAAATAAATTTGAAATAGCAGGATTGACGGGAACCCCTTCCGAAACCATCAATGCCTGCCGGGTGAACGAATGCCCTGTACAAATGGAAGCTGTTGTCATGGCCATTCATAAATTGGCAGAGGATGAACCATTAGAGCAGGGCAAGATCATCACATTTGAACTAAAGATAAACAGGGTATATCTCGATCAATCAATTATTATGGATAATTATACAAACCGGGTTGATCCCGATAAGTGGAAACCTCTCATTATGAGTTTCCAGGAGTTTTATACACTTGGCGATAAAGCACATGAATCGACGCTCGCAGAAATTCCTGAAATTTTATACAATACCAACGATAGAAAATCAGCACAGGAGGAAGTTTAGTGAAAACAAAAATAATGACTAAGAAATGATAACAAAGGACGAAATTTTAAATCTCGAGAACACACTTTACGGAGCCATCCAAAATAGGGATACGGAAGTGCTCGACAACCTATTGCATACTGATCTGCTTTTTATAATTCCCGGCGGTCAGACGATAACCAAAGAAATGGATTTGCAAACGTATCGTGAGGGAAACTTAAAAGTAAACGAAATCACTCCCAAAGTAGAAGAACTGCATATCATAGCGGATCTGGCAGTTATTACTTTGCAGATGGAGTTAAAAGGGAATTATAATAACGAGCCTTTTGAAGCTAAATATAAATATATCCGTTTTTGGAAAAAGTTTCCCGAAGGCATAAAAGTAGTTGGCGGAAGCGGAATGGCTATTTAATCAAAAGCCTGTATAAGACACAGGAAATCGGCAAAACAGTAAAGATTTACAAAACAGGACGATGCGATTATGCTTCTATTTGCATTGTATATAAATAAGATGAAAGAAAAGTTCCTCATAACCTTGATAATTACCTCAATCAGCTGGCAGTTTTGTACAGCCCAAATTAATTCCATCAATGAATACAACCGTATTGAATTAAATGGTGCCAGGCACAGCGTATTTATTAAAGGGGAAAATGCCCTGAACCCTGTTTTGCTCATATTGCACGGTGGCCCTGGGTTTTCTGATTTTTATTTTTGGCAAACACACAATAAGGAACTGGAACAGCGCTTCACGGTGGTTACCTACGACCAAAGGGGAACGGGTTTATCCTACAACGATACCCTGCCTCCCGGAAGCATCACTATTGAACAGCTGGAAGATGATGCGCTAAGTTTAATACATATTCTTAAAGAGCGTTTTAAGAAAGAGAAAATATATTTGGTTGGTTATTCTTTTGGTTCTATTATGGGTATGCATCTGATTCAAAAGTATCCATCGCTATTTCAGGCTTATATTGGCGTGGGACAGGTTACCAGTATGTATTTGAATGAAAAGGTTTCGCTCGATTATTCAATTCAACAGGCCAGGTTAAAAAAAGACAGCGTAGCAATGGCTCAATTGCAAAAACTCCGTAAGCATTACCCGTCCCGCTCAAAAAATGAAATATCATACCTGTATTTATCAAGAAAATGGCTCCGGCACTTTCATGGTGATTTTTGTGAAGGTACCAATGTTGGCCAGCTCTATAAAAATATGGATTCCTTTGCCAGGCAATATTACAAAGATAGCCTGATAGCTAAGGGACAAGCCTTCACAATGAATGCCATGTGGGATGAAGTAATGCAGGTAGATTTATTTAAAACGGTTCGGGAAGTAAAAGTCCCCGTTTACTTTATCGCAGGGCGGTGTGACTATAATACCCCCTCCACACTTGCTTATAAATTTTTCAGGAAACTAAAAGCGCCTCAAAAACAATTCATCTGGTTTGAAAACTCAGGGCATTATGCAGCTTTTGTAGAACCGGAAAAATTTAATAGGATTATGGTGCAGGAAGTTCTGGCCGATAAAGGAACATAAAGCCTGAAATTTGCTAATATCAAAAATAGAATAAAAAGATGGAGAAACATTATAATAAGTTATTGACCTATGCCTACAATATTGTCGGTTCTTATGAAGATGCGAAAGATCTGGTACAGGATATACTGGAAAAATACATTACATTGGATAAATCGAGCATCCGCCACGAATCCAACTTTCTGATTAAAAGCACGATTAATCATGCTATAAATTTTAAAACCCGCCAAAGCAAAAAAGAAGTTTTCGGCGAATGGCTCCCCGAACCTGTTTCATTTGATAATGCCGATGCAAAACTTATTAGGGACGAAACGGCAAGCTATACCATGCTCGTGCTGTTCGAGTACCTGAACCCAAAAGAAAGAGCGGCTTTCATATTGAAAGAGGGCTTCAATTATTCACATGCTGAGATAGCCGAACTGCTTGAAATAAGCACCGAAAATTCACGCCAGCTATTGAGCAGGGCCAACAAACAATTGAAAGACAGTAAATACTCAAGTTATAACCCACATTTGGGTCACTCATTTGAGACTGTAGGCAGGTATCAGAAAGCGTTGGCTCAGGCTGACATCGTGGAATTGCAGAACTTATTGGTAGACGACATAAAACTCAGTGCTGACGGAGGTACGAAGGTGCAGGTAGTGAGCGGTTCGGAAATAGGGAAAACAGCTACGGCCACTTTATTGGTTTATGTACAGCAGCATTTTCTTATGGGAAAAACATTTACCTTTCAATTTTTCAATCATCAACCTGCTGTCTGCTTTTGGGAGCATGAAAAGCTCCATAACTGTCATATACTCCAATTAAGTGAAGATGGATTGATCCAGGAAATATATTCCATTGTAGACCCGGATAAGCTAAAAAATATTACCAAGCTGTCACATATTTAGTACTCAAATGGTCTTCCATAGAAAGAGTAAAAAAGATGAAGACATTATTGAGAATTGACAGTAGCTTACGTTTAAAAAACTCCTATTCCCGCAATGCGGGAGACAATTTTGTACGGGCATGGAAAGAACTGAATCCGGAAGGGAGCATCAGTATACGGGAAGTAGGCACCTCCCACATTCCTCATCTTGAGCAGGAAGTACTTGAGAAATTTTATACTGCCGGGGATACTTCAGACCGCCTAAAATTGTCTGACCAGTTGATAGCAGAACTATTCGGGTGTGATGAAATCCTTATCACAGTGCCTATGTATAATTTTGGCATACCCTCTTCGCTGAAAGCGTATTTCGACCTTGTGCTGCGGACAGGTAAAACTTTCAGATACGACGAGGACAAAGCAATCGGATTGCTTCAGAATAAAAAAGCATACGTTCTCTCCGCTATGGGGGAACTGGATTCAGCTTTGCCCAATCTAGTGGAAATGCACCTGCAGCAGATATTGAACTTTATTGGCATTAGTGAAATTTACTATTATTCATTGGACGGTACGGATGATAAAGAATCTGTCAAACAACAACTAAACCATCAAAAAGAATTATTTACGAACATCTTAAACAAATAAAAATGGAACAGGTAGAAAAAGCAATCGAAGCATTTGTAAAAGCTGGCGACAATCGTGATGTAGCAGCATTGGAAAGTATCTTACATCCCGGCTTTCAGAATATACAGGACGGGTTTTTCGATGAGAAGGGGATTTTTGTATTCTCGAAATCTGACTATATCGAACTCATCCGTACCAAGCGATTCGGAGGAAGCCCAAGGAGCTTGGTGATAAACAACATAAAGCAATCAGACCATATGGCTATTGCACACACGACGTTGGAAAGTGAGTTTCTTATCTTTCATTCATTGATAATATGTATTCGGGATAATGAGCATTGGAAAATAATAAATAACACACCCACAATCCATGTGAAGTAGTTTTCAATGATGGCTGAATAAAATTCAGCCATCTTAAATCATCTTGAAGAATAATTTTTTTAATGCCTTATTTCTGCATTCTAAACAATTATTCTCCAACCAATAGGGAACCGTCTAAAATTATGCTAATGGGTTAACAAATACTAACGTAAGAGCGGATCGGCACGCTCCGGTCGGAACTCAATAGGAGAATAAATGCGAGTAAATGGATAAATTTTACAATGATAAGTTACACAAACTGGAAACAGTCATCAATGACTTCGAGATTGAAGCAGATTGTTCCATACAACGGATAGAAACCGTTATACACCATATTCTTGAATGCCTGTCCGAAATGAAAGGGTATGTCCTGAAAAGAGGGTTTAAGAATACTGATGAAGAAATCCGCTTTTTCAAATATCAGAAACCTGCCATTGTAGCTAAACTCATCTACTACAATGCCATTTACAAAATCGAGACAAAAAAGCCGTATGGCGCAAAACCTATAAGGAAATACCTCAACAAAGAACTGAAAAAGCTAAAAAGATTCTTTGACAATAATCTCGATTTTTATAAGTATTACCGGAGCAATAATTCGTTCCTTGACGAAAAAATGTTTTTACGGGGCAAGCATGATATAAAGCTGTGATTGGACACTTATTATTTCCAGTCTGACCAAACCTTTTCCACCTCACATGATTATAAAGTCGCCAAGATAATGGCCAATGATTTGATACAGGTTTACATCGAAGACCAGTTATATAACAAATTCCAAAAAGACAAATCGAAAGCCCAAAAGAAGCTGAAATGGACAGGTAGCAAAGTGGCATTGATAGAACTGATTTATGCCCTGCACTATCAAGGCGTGTTTGACAACGGGAACAATGACATAAGGGAAGTAGCCCAATATTTTGAAAGTACCTTTGGTATTGATTTAGGCAACTTTTATCAGACTTATTTGGAGTTGAGAAACCGGAAGATGAACCGTACAAAATTCCTTGATGCGCTTCGGGAGGAACTTATACGAAGAATGGACGAGCAGGACGAAAAGTAAAGTTCAATTTAATAGGTTCTAAAATAGTTATGCGACCGACTTCGGAGGGTGTTAATATCACCTGCAAGGGCAAGTAGTTTTGAGGCACAGAATGAGTTTCGAGTGCCTCAAAACACAACTTGCTCTGTTCAGGTGAACATTTTTTGAGGTGTAGTATATATTTCGAGCACCTCAAAACATAACTTGCTCTGTTTAGGCGAACAGAAAGTTTCTGAGTTTTTAAGACGGCCATCAGCCGAGCCTGCTTGCGTTCAAGCCATACGACTGCCTTGATAGATAGAGGGCAATATTGCAGGAGGGCATGACGGCTTTCAATATATCAGTCTGACCTAATTAACTTCTTTTGATTTATTCGGTAATGAGAGGAGGTGCTGTTTTGTTTCTCTATCACTACCATTTATTCGTTCAAAGGTCGGAGTATGCTATGTTTCGTTTCATGGGCTAAAAAGGTCAGTGTTTAGCTGAAACAAGGTTTTGACTGAAAAATACTATCCGCAGGTTGGAGATTTTTTAGCAAACCGAAGGCTCGACCTTGTAAAGCGTAAAGGACACTGATTTACCTTTGCCCTTGAAAATGGAACGAATAGCATACCGACTTGTGATGAAATTCATTAAATAGCTGATAAACAATAGTATTACAAAAGAAAAATTAAAAACGGGTTCGATCTCCCCTAAATTTAGGTGATTTTATGAGACACAACATCGAACCCCGAAGATGATTTTCAAGTCAACGTATATCTATCAGAATATCAGTAAATTATAAGGAAATAAAAAAGGGACAAGTTCGCTATTTTTGAACTTGTCCCAAGAAGTGACCCCGGAGAGATTCGAACTCTCGACCCACTGATTAAGAGTCAGTTGCTCTACCAACTGAGCTACGAAGTCTTGTGATTTAACGAGTCAAATGTAAGGCTCATGAAACTTAAAATCAAATTCTTTTCGTGTATAATTTCCACCAACCATTTTTAATTACACAAGGGCGACAATGGAAATATTAATATGACAATTCTCTTTGTAACTTTGCATCCGCAATAAAATTAGCCATGCAACAAAATACTTCTATTCCTATCGAAGATCCATTGTATTCCAAACGTAACCGCATCCGTATCGCCGTTTCGTTATTTTATTTTTGTCAGGGATTAGCTTTCTCCTCCTGGGCAAGTCGTATTCCAATCATCAAAGAACGCTTACATCTTACAGAAGCTCAGCTGGGTACTATCTTACTAATGTTACCTATAGGCCAGTTAGTTACAATGGCTTTGTCGGGCAAGTTGGTTACAAAATACGGTAGTGCTAATGTTTTGCGCATTACGGCAGTTATATACTCAATTGTACTTTGTGCTATTGGCTTTGCGACAAATGCCTATCAGTTGGGAGCTGTGTTGTTTTTGTTTGGCGTAGTGGGAAATATGTGTAATATTTCCGTAAATACACAAGGAGTAGCAGCAGAAAAGATTTTCCAAAAATCAATAATGTCGTCGTTTCATGGTGCTTGGAGTATCGCAGGATTTACCGGAGCATTAATTGGTTTGATGACGATGAATATTGGCATTGACACCGTACAACATTTTTTTATTATTCTAGTATTGGTGTGTGCTAATACCATTTCCAATCATAAGTTTTTGGTGCAAGGAAAAGCCGATCAATCGGAGAAAAAATCCTTTTTCTCCAAGCCAGAAAGTTCCTTAGTTCAGCTCGGTATAATTGGATTTTTTAGTATGGCGACTGAAGGCGCGATGTTTGACTGGAGTGGTGTTTATTTCAAAGATATAGTTCACGCACCTGCCAATTTCATTATTGTGGGCTATGCTTCCTTTATGGTGATGATGGCGACAGGACGTTTTATTGGCGATATTGTCATTAGCCGTATAGGTCGCAAGAAGACTTTACAAGGGAGTGGTATCCTAATGTTTACTGGGATGATGCTTTCGGTGCTGATGCCTCAATTTTGGATTTGTACTTTTGCGTTTATGCTCGTAGGAATTGGTGTAGCTTGTAATGTTCCAACCGTATATAGCCTGGCGGGTCAAAATAAAAAAGTGCCTTCAGGCGTGGCTTTAGCTATGGTTTCCAGTATCAGTTTCTTAGGTTTCTTAATGGGACCACCGCTGATTGGTTATATCGCAGAAATCTTAGATTTACGTTATTCTTATGGACTTTTTGCTTTCTTTGGCTTGTTGATGTTTGTGATGACAAGTAAGTTAAAGATGTTTAGAGAAACCGAAGATTAAATCTCCCTATGAATTCAACCAATTTTGAAAGTCAGTGGAGCGGTCTTCACTGACTACAATTTCCAAATCTTTGGGTTGAGCTGCCATATTTAATTTAATACGCCCACGTGCGATTTTAACCATTTCTTGGATGGCATTGATATTTATTATAAACTTTCTATTAATCTGAAAAAAGTTTTCGGGAGTCAATTTAGGCATAAGCCAACTGAGGGTATCATCAATAACCACTTGGTCACCTTCGAAAGTATAGCCAAAAAGAATTTTATCATCCGCCATAAAGAAAGCAATATCCTGCACAGCAACGGTCTTCATTTTATTTCCAAACTTGACTAAAAAACGTGATTTATAATTCACAGGCTCTTCCGCTTTCGTAAAAACAAAATCTACTTTGGCAAGCGCCGCTTGCAAATCTTCGAGTTCAAAAGGCTTGAGCATATACGCATAACCTTGATTTTTGAAAGCTTCTAACGCATAATTGTCATATGCCGTAGTAAAAATTACAGGAACTTCGACTTTCGTCTTTTTAAAGATATCAAAACTCAGCCCGTCCGCCAAGTGGATATCCATAAATACCAAATCCACATTATGTTTGTGAAGATATTGCGTCGCGTCGCGAACAGATGTTACGCCTTCTATGATAATTCGGTTTCCAAACAGTTCGGTAAGCTGCTCGGATAGACTTTCAAAAGCCCATTTTTCGTCTTCAACAATTAGGATTTGGATTTGCACAAAGGCAAAATTACCAAAAATCCCCATTCTTTTTCAAGAACAGGGATTGTAACAATATAAACACCGATTTTACTCTTACAAATTAGGATTGTTTTGTATTGCCTCACGCGGGAATTTAATCGTGTAACGTGGGTCGTTTTGCTGCAACAAGTAATCTTTACCACCAAACTCATGTATAATTTGAGGTTGTGTAGTACGTTTAAGATCAAACCATCTTAATCCTTCAAGTGCCAACTCACGTGCACGCTCTTCGTAGATTTCTGATAATAAATCCGCTTTATTCAAGCCGTTTACTTTTGCTTGGTAAGCTTCAAAAGCTGTAGCAGTTAATCTGTTTTTAGCCAATTTCAACAAAGAAGACTTCGCTGACGTTAAATCATCAGTTTGTACCGCAGCTTCCGCTATATTTAATACCAACTCTCCATTACGGAAAGAAGTATTGAATTTATCATTTCCTCCTTTGATGGAAACATAACGACTTCCCGATTTTTGGAAGTATTTTTCTACACGCAAGTCACCTGCGGCATCATACTTGGCAATAAATTCAGGTTTTACGTATGTCGAACGCACTACCATATTATTACCTATATTTTCCAAAGCTTGGATCATCTCTACAGAAGTAAATTCATTTGGTAATACCGCACTAACATTCAAATCTTCCAAGTTATCGTTAATAACTAAAGCTTGTTCTGCGTACGCTTTCGCTTCTGCCCACTCTGCTCTGTATAAGTGAATACGTGATTGCAACGCGAAAATTGCAGATTTGCTAAATCTGTAACGCAAAGTAGCACTAGTTGGTACATTCTCTTTTACTAAACTTTCCGCTTTTGCTAAGTCCGAAAAGATCAAGTTGTAGACTTCTTCAACAGTTGCCAATTTGAATTCTTGTTCCAAATCAACTGCTGTAGAAAGCGCAATACCTTTATCCGTTGCAGCTGTAGCTGCATTGAATTTAGGCGCGTACATATTCAACAACTCAAAATGCGCATAGGCACGAATAGCGTATGCTTCTGCTTTGATTTGATCATTCTCCGCAGAATTTCCCGCTTTCTCATCGATTTCTGACAAGATATGATTCGCGTAGAAAATACTACGATAAAAATTTTGGTAAGGATAAGGAGTCGTCGTAGGATCAGGATTTTGATCGTTCCACAAATAAATATCCTTGATCGCCGACAAATCTTCCGAATACTCGTCCAAATACAATTCATCCGTACGTAGATTTAAGTACGATTTGTGTGCTGGGAAAATACTGTATGCTGTTGCCAACAAACCACGGAAATCCGAAGTAGTTGTTGGAATAACCGCACCTACAGGTTTTATATCTAAATATTTGTCACAAGAGCCAAACATCGTGCTTGCAACCAATAGTCCAATGTATACTATTTTATTTTTCATTGTATTAATCAATTATAAGAACTAAAATGATGCGGATAAACCAAAAGCAATAGACTTAGAAATAGGCTGCGCATAGAAATCACCGTAAGTTTCTGGATCCAAGAAACCCTCATGACCATTGCTGAACACAAATAAGTTACGTCCTTCTACACTGAATCTAAGATTTGACATCTTTAGCTTCGCTAAAGATGCTTGAGGTAATGTATAACCTAAACGCAAGCTGTTGACACGCACGAAGCTTTGTTTTTTAGCCCAGATATCGTAATAGTTGTACGACATTGCTGGATCATTATCCGCCATCCAGCTGTATGGCATCCAACGATCATTTGTCAATACATCTGTACCTCCAATAGCAGGAAGAACGCCTGTGCCAGCATTCAAGATATCTTTCGAATAGTTCATACCAGCATCAACACGCGCTGGATTGTAGCTTGGTGTTCTCAAACGCCATTGGTTCAAATTGAACATCGCTGAAACTGTAAAATCAAAGTTGGCATATTTGAATCTGTTCGTCATACCACCTGAGAATTTAGGATCTAAGCTACCTTTGTATTTAAATTTAGAACGGTAAGAAGCTTCGTCTCCCTCAGAAGCCAACATATAGCCTGGGAAGAAATCAGCCCAAGGATCGTACAATTGGTAGAAATCTTCGAAAGAAACAACTTCTCCTTCTTCATTATAGAATTGCATCAAGCCTTTATCATCCAAACCAGCAGTTTCCAATACGAACAAAGAATTGATTGGGTAACCTTCTTTTCTATCTGGCATATAAGCAGTAGGTGAAGTCTGTACGCGAGTCAATTTGTTTGAATTGTGCGCGATGTTGAATTCTGTAGACCAAGAGAATTTAGAATTTTGGATATTACGAGAAGTAATGCTTAATTCCACACCTTGGTTAGTAACTGAAGCCCAGTTTCTGTTTAAGAAATCAAAACCATTTTCCAACGACAGGTTACTTAAACCGATCACATCCGAACTTTTACGGTTGTAATAATCTACCGTAACATCTAATCTGTTGGTGAATACAGAAATGTCTATACCCGCGTTGAACGATTCTGTTTTCTCCCATCTCAACTTATCGTTTGGAGGAGTTTCAATTTGAATTGCACTTTCATTACCACCTGGTAGGATAGTTACATTATCGTATTTTCCTACCACGAAAGGATAGGTATTGCGGTCAATATTACCTTGTGTACCGTAAGAAGCTCTTACTTTCAAATTATTGATGAAAGACTGCTCTTTCATAAAGTCTTCTTCCGTAACGTTCCATGCGCCTGACACAGACCAGATCGGTAAGAAACGGTATTTTGGATCTACACCAAACATATTCGAACCGTCGTAACGGATACTTGCAAATACATTATAACGGCGGTCATAGGTATAACCAGCATTTGCGAAGAAAGCAGCATATGCTGTTTCGCCAATTGATTTTTGGTATTGACGGAAACGTGCTTCATTTGCAAAAGTGCTAGAAGGGAAAATAACAGGTTGTGTAGTCAAGGTATTTTGATCATAACCAAAACCTTTTGTACTCACAATCGTGTTATCCGATCTTCTAAGTTCTGTACCTGCCATAACTGACACTTCATGTACATTGAAGTATTTGTTGAATTCTACAAACGATTTCCAGTTGTATTGGAAAGCACTTGTATTGTTATTTTCGATTACACCACCTTCGGGAAGGAAGTAATCGTAATCTTTTATAGCTGAGTTGTAATAGCTTGAACGCAGTCTGTATTTACGTCCGTAATACGAATCTTTATCTGCAAAACGCTCTACTCCAGTTTCGTCATATTGCAAACCTAATTCCGTGCGTAAAGCTAACTCAGGAATAAAGTTGTACGATAAATTTAAGATAGCTTTTAAAGCTTTGTTATTTAAACCATATTTTGTGTTTTCACGTTCTTCGATAATATTGAAAGGAATATAAGTTCCATCTAAACCTTGAATATCTTGGTCATATGCAAAAGAACCATCTGCATTTCTTACAGCAGTATATGGATTCGCATGTCTAGCGTAATAACTCGGGTTTGTAAACGCATCAGCATCCGAAATAAAGTTTCCTCTATCCGTTGTCGAACCCAATAAACTCAATCCCCCTTTGAATTTCTCCGAAAATTTGAAGTTGTTATTTACAGTCAACGAATAACGACGCATGTCCACACCTTTAGTTGTAGCTTGCTCATCGTAAAAACCACCTGAGATGTAATAATCGTGTTTATCAGAACCTCCAGAAATAGAAGCTGTATATTGTTGGTTTAAGGCATTGCGGTACAATTCTTTTCCCCAATCTGTAGATCCAGAACGCAAAGCATTTATTTTATCTTGCGTAGCTGCTGATAAAGCATCAAAACCATAATCCTGGTAATCCCATAATTCACCGTTTTCATTTAAGATACGTGCAATAGCACCATTCCCAACACGGTAAGTTAAATCATATCTTCCAGCTAAGCCTAATTCGAAATCTACCTTCTCATTGCCATTCATCAAGTTCAACTTGCTGAAATCAGGTCTTTGTGATACGAAAGTATTCGCTGAGATAGAAACTTTAGCAGCACCTGCTTTACCTTTTTTTGTTGTAATCACAATCACACCGTTTGCTGCTCTTGCACCATAAATCGCTGTGGCAGCAGCATCTTTCAAAACCGTAATATCTGCGATATCATCTGGGTTCAATCCAGCGATAGGCAAGTTAGTTAATGTATTTAATGTTTCTTTGTCAAACGTATTTGGCAATGCTGTACCTTCAATAGGCATACCATCCAACACCCATAATGGATCTTGCGTACCATTGATAGATACCGTTCCACGAATGCGGATTTTAGGCGCCGAGTTCGGACCACCATTCAGATTCGACAATTGCAAACCCGCAACTTGTCCTTCCAACATTTGGTCAATACCCGACACACCTGTTTGACGTACATCATCCAACTTCACTTTATTGTAAGCTGTAGTATTGTTTCTTTTCTTAATGTCCGTGTAACCTGTAACAATTACTTCGCTGATTACCGATTCATTTGAAGTCAAATAAATCGTTTCTTGCGCAGGAGATACTTTCACGCGTACCGTTTCGTAGCCCATATAAGCTACCGAATAAGAAGCTAAACCCGCTTTTACAGCTAAAGTATAATTACCTTTTGCATCCGTAACTGTACCCAATGCAGACTGCTGGATTTGTCCATTGATATTGGTTACCTCACCCACTACGGAATTGTCGATAAAAACAGAAGCTCCTGCAATAGGTTCCTTTGTTTTAGCATCCAATACGCGTCCCTGCACCTTAATTTGCTCCTGTGCATGAACTACCATTAGTTGCGAAATCAACATCCACACTACAAACAATAGTTTTTTCATTAGTTTTAAGTTAAGTTGTTTTATTTTTTATTTATTGTGTATTCAATTCTCAATATTAAATCTTGGTAGTGCGACTTCGTCAAATGGTCACCGCCTTTTGCTTTTTTCAAAATATCCAAGACAGCCATCAGTTCTGCACGCTTCGCAATCAGCATATCACTTGTACGTGCCATACCATCCACACGCATATTTCTGAAGCTGATATCATCCGGTTCTTTTTTAGCATGATTTACACCATGAATACCACACAAATCCAAGCGTGTTTCCGCTAAAATTTGGTCTACTAACGAAAGTTTACGAGTATATAATCTATCCATTGTTTTATTATTGCTGACCAACAGAATGTCGACATAGTTTTGCTGCAACATACGGCTGTTGATATCCAAATTCGCACCCGGTAATGTCTTTTTGAATACCTCTTTGCGGAATGCTTCCAAATATTCGGTTACCGTCCAAGTTTTAGCTTTTCCAAATAATAGTTCCGCTTCTGTCATGCGCAATAAACGCTCATCACTCAACATCAAATGCATCAAGGCACTTTGGAATTCGCGTTTCAAGCTGTTAGGTGCTTGTTCGTAAGGCCCCATTGGCGAATCTTTCAACGCAAAAGTTTTAGTCAATAACGCTTTATCAAATAACCACTCTGGCATTTCCAAAGCTTGGTTTTTCATAAAGTCGAAAGCTTCGATTTGTGTAGCACGTGGAACAGGCGTATAAGCATTCTTATTATCGCCCAATACTGGATTTTCTAAATAAAGTCCACCAATATTATTCGCGACATGTTCTGCATAGGTATACCATTGTCCGATTACACCCCAGTATAAACGACCAGCTTTGTAATAACTTTCGCCTTTCTCTGTAGTCCAGTTGATGATTTGAGGCATCATACGTTTCAGATTACGAATACCGTATTCGCCCGCCAACATCGCATTATCCCCTAAATCTTCAGATTGGGCTCTTGGATCGATGACATTACGCGAGTCTTGTTGCTCACCGTACCAATAATGTGGATCGTGTTGGTGTTTCTCGATTTCTGCTCTTAGTTTTGGCAATTCTGCCCAAGGAGTTGTTTCAGGAAACCATCTGTACCCCCAAGCAATCGCATATTTATCGTACAAACCGATTTTTGGCGTTAATAATTTAACACCATCACCAGGCTGGGTAATGTAGTTGAAACGCGCATAGTCCATAATAGACGTCGCTGTTCCGCCCATTTTCTCCGTAAACGCTGGAGAACGCAATGAGTCTACTGGAAAGCTAAACGAAGAACCCATATTGTGCATCAAGCCCAACGTGTGACCAATCTCATGCGAAGACACAAAACGGATAGCATGCGCCATTTTCTCTTGGTCAAACACATTTCCACGAACGGTAGAATCAACAATACCCGTCTGAATACGCATCCACGAATTCAACGCTGTCATCACATTGTGCCACCAAATCACATCGGCTTCCAAGATTTGTCCCGAACGCGGATCAACCACCGAAGGCCCCATAGCATTCACTTTTGGTGAGGCGATATAAGCAATCGACGAATATTGCGCATCATCGATATCAAAATCCAATGAATCTGGCACTTCCTTGGCTATAATGGCATTTTTGAAACCTGCAGCTTCAAAAGCTAATTGCCAGTCGTGTACACCATTGATGATTTCTTGACGCCATTGCTTTGGTGTAGCAGGGTCAATATAAAAGACAATAGGTTGAACTGGTTCAACCAATTCTCCTTGCAAATAACGTTGTACATCTTCTGCCTTTGGCTCCAACTTCCAACGTGTAATTAATTCTCTTTTTTCTAACTCTTGTTGTTCATCCGAAAAATACCAACGCGGAATGGTAAAATAGCCGATACGTGGATCCGCGAAACGTGGTTTCATCGCTTGCTCTGGCAACTTATAAATATTGCTTGTTACACCGATACTCACCGGAACCGAACTGTTTCCTTCGGTCACGCGTGTCGTCAATACTGACTTCACGACAACATTCGCGTCAAAACTTTTAATCTGCTCTATCACAGATAGGTTTGTATTCGGCGAAGTACCTAGACCTAAATCTTTGAATACATCATTGAAACTATTTGCTTTCCCGTCGAATACTTTATTTATATTAATCAATACCGAAGAGGAATCTTTCGAATAACCTTCAATCTTAAAGTTCTCAATAAAAGAGCTCGTAAAATTAGCAGCTACTGATTGTGCAATAGCAGAGCCAGGGGTAGATTCTACCGTAGGTTTTACTTCACTTACCCACACTTCCGAACGGTCTTTTTGGATGAAAAAACGAATAACTTTATTGTCGCTATTGATCCCTTTATTGACGCCGGCTTCGTTTAATTCAATCGGCACAGAGGAAATTTTGTTTATCAACAAAAAGTCTTTTCCCATCAGGGCTACAGGAATATCAAAATAGAAGTCTTTGCCTTTTTTAATGACCTGAAACATGCCACTATCTACCACGGCTTTTTCATACACTTTAAGATAGCTTCTGTTTGTCGTATCGACTTTAACCGTATCTGTGACACTTGTCTTTGTCTCCTTACCCTTGTAAAGTCCAACATATTGGATAAAATTACACGAGTGAATTGCAGGAGCTAATAATAAAAAGGGTAAAACCTTGAAGGTGCTTCTAGCTAATAATTTCATTAAAAATTTAAATTTTTCTGAGGCAATTGCTTTGCGCCTAGTTTTGAGTGTGTTACTTACAGGTGCAAAAACGCATTTAAATTGCTCATAATTAAAGCATCAAAAAAATCAAACTCCGCCAAAGTGTGATATTAGGGAGTGAAAGCGCAAATGAATGGAGTAAAGAAATCAGGGGGTGTCGATAAAAGGAAGATAAACGCTATATCGATCCGCATTCTCTTCTATATGAAAGTCCGTAATCCTGTAATGTTGATAAGTCCTTTGCAGGAAATTTGTACCGTACCCTTCTGAATCTTCGCTGTCCTGACGCAAGTTCTTCGTGTTCGAAACATATATCCCTGTCGCGGTCGTAGTCACCTCAATATTGACAGGTGTTTCGTCACTTAAAATATTATGTTTTATTACATTTTCGACGAGTATTTGTAGACTTAGAGTTGGTAGATGTTTGCCTAAAAGCGCTGGATCTATAGCATAAGAAATGGGTAATTTAAGATCCCCAAATCGCAGCTGTTGTAAAAATATATATTCCTGAAGGATATCCAACTCCTCTTGAAGCGTGGATACTCCGTTCGGAGGCAAATTTAAGAGTTTTCGATAGAATTTAGATAATTTAACCACATAAGTTTTCGCTATATCAGGTTGCTTCTGAATCAGTTGTTGTAATGAACCCAATGAATTAAACAGAAAATGCGGGTTCATCTTCTCTTTCAGGTTACTGTATTCCAGAATAGTTTTTTCATTCAGAAATTGCAGATTGCGCATCTGCAAATTATATTGTTTTCGGTCTTGTCTGACCGTAAAAACCACCAAAATAAAAATAGCCAAAAGACCTATAAACCAAAGCCCCCAAATTGGCAAACTCACTTCCGTGAATACTTCATCGCCTTTTAAAATGGGAACGGAAATCAATAAGGTATGACCGCGAAGGTTTTCGCTTTCGAAGGAATATTGGCGCACATCCAACCCTAGAAAATCGGACAAGACAGTTTTTCCCATCTTATCGGTAAATTGAGGTTTTAGTTGCGGAAACATTTTCCCAATTTTCGAGGAATCTACCCCTATGATATAACGATATTGCGAATCATATACCTCTACATAAGCAGATTGTCCTATTTCTTCATTCCAAAATCGTTCGTTGAGCTTTTGAATATTGACTACAAAATGAATATTAGCTACACTATCAACAGGTTGCCATAAAGCATACAAAACACCATCTTTTGAAAGAAAATATTCATTCTCCGATACAATATTGTCATCTAATGCACCATCCCAAATTTCATTTTGACTAGATTGCCCGTGAAAGTAATTATGTGTCAGACCACTTTTCCTATCGACAAACACATAGCCAGCCACGACATCACGATAACCACCCTGTTGAATAAGGGTATTCAACAGCTGTATTTCGCCGATTTCAGCCAGAGATCCCAGAAATTTAAAGGAATTATTAAGCGATTCTAACTCTTTATTTACAACAGCATTCTTTTCGTTCGCAATATTCTTTAGCGATGTTTTGTCAAAATGATGCAGTTTGCTGTTAATAATAGATACTGTTACCCCACCTAATACAGCAAATAAAACTGTAATAGCCAAAAGTTTGTAAACAAGTTTACCTTTTATCGGAGTAATAGACATCCTGCAAAGGTAGGAAAATGGAAATTTTAAATTCTGTCCAAAACCCGATAAATACTAAGTTGATAATTTCATTTACTATTTTAGAGTTTCCCTAATCAATTTTTATGTGGAGGTTTATGAAAAAAACAAATATTATGAAAATGATAATTTTCACAATCCTCAGCTTAATGTTTGCGCTTTCTACATTATATAGCCAAAAAGGAATAGATTTTAATTTAAGTTATGGAGCTGGGAGGAGTCTCGAAATGTTTGTTGACAGTGCTGCCAAAAATGTTTACTATGGATTGCAATTTTCCAACTAGCCCAATACATCTTTTAATTTCTTACCAGATGTAAACCATATCAACCTTCGATTTAACTTCAAAAAGACGACAGACATTGCAGCCTACAGATATACAATCTTAATAAATGACAATCCCATAGAAGTAAACAAGACTTTCAACCTCACTAAAATTTTTAATACACAACGTCCCAAAAACACTCCTTTTAGGAATGATCTTGAGGAAGTTAACTCCATAAACCTTGGAAACTTCCTAATAAAAGGAAAGTTATTAAGATTTTAGCATATAGTGTAGAAAAACCATTAGATATATATACCTATATATTTTACGCCAAATCCATTCCTAAAGCTGAAATGACCGGTCTTGGAAAACGTTTCACCGTTGAAGAAGGCATACAGTACAAGTATATCCATGATTTCAAAGAAAACATTGACCTAAGTCTTACCACCAAAGACGATGAAATCACAATTGTCAAGGATTAGACAGAAATAGACTATCTCTATCATGTGTTGATAAAAAACAAACGAACTACAAAATAATTTATGAGTCTACATCTTGGCAATATGGTGGTCATCTTGATACTGCATACCAACACGGTTACTTGATTAACTTGACAAAAGGTTTTGATAACTCTACGCTATTAAAAAATAGAGTGAATTAATATAAGGCTATGGAAACGAATATTGAACAATTAAAATATGATAAAGGCGAAATACTTTCATTTTACCTTACTAAAGGCAATATTGACGACCGAAACCTAAAACATATGATGGATAATGAAAAAGCATTACATAACCTTCCTATACATTTATTCACTCAGACTAATTTTTATTTGCCTATTACGGCAGATTTTGGAGGAATGGCAAAGTGATTATTCCGAACAAGTATGGTCCGGAATATTCATAAATTATATCCCTCGAAGTGATCCCAACTGTAGTTTTACCAATTTAGGTTTTCGTAATCAAAATCATCGTCACTTAGTTCAAGCTCAGATATTTCGCAGTTCAATTTTTTAGCTTCTGTTTCTAAAAACTTTTGATAATCCCTGTATTCTTCCGTGTAATAAACGCCCCGTTTTAAAAGATCGGGAAGTTTCCGGAAGGCTTTCTTTCCGCCTCCCAAAAGGAAGAAATCAAGATTAATGCTTCGCATACATTGGTAAATGTGGCCATTCCCTCCATAAAGTCCATCTTCTATGAAACCTATCAAAGCTTGTGCCCCGACTTCGTCATAGCTACACATTGCTTTTTCCAGCCAAAATTCGATCAAGAGAATTTGTGAAATGTCGAATTTATTGGTTTCAGCGTACCTCATATTGAATTTTAAGGCCGTCAATGAGAACAGGAAATGAACCCAGGATATTTGAACGCCCAAATAGTCTTGTTCCTCAAACGAAAAATGGCCACCCTTTAGTTTCAGCCGGTTTCCATCCTTTGCCTTGCGTATTTCGTAAGAAAAGCCGCTAATCAAAGTATCCCTATTGTCGAATCCTTTTTTATCCGCTTTATTCTCGTCATTCCAAAACTTTCCAATAACTTCATAAAAGTTATTCAGGTCGTCATAGGTTCCCCAAATTTCCACCCCCCAAACCTCTTTTTGTCGGAATTATATATATCATTGTGAATCGTGTCTATTTTAAAATTTCACCTACAAGGCGCACATATATCTTAGTCATTTGTGGCCGTTTCGGCCCTTTAAAACATATCTGGTGCCGCGGCTTGTTGTTCCTACTTTTTCAATCAACTGTTTTTCGCTTAAATCTATTAACTCCGTAGTCGAAAAGGTTTTCCCAAGATTGTTTAATTTTTGGTATGCGGTATTGGTAATACTGCCATGCTCCTTGATAAATAGTATTGCCCTAATTTGCCTTTCATTAATATCCAAAGTCCGCAAATGTACCTCCGTATAAATATCTTTCAGTAACGTAACCATGACACCGCCCCAAGACTCCTCAAATATCGGCTCAGGCAATCCGGCTTCCTGAAAAGCGGTCAGCATTTTCTCAATGCCCCGCCCCCAGGATTCAATATAACCGGCACGGAAAAATGTATCTGCAATATGCTAATTTCTTGGGCGAGATGGATGTTTCTTCGTCAATCTTTCCAAAGGAATATCAACAGGCAGCTTTCCCGCATTCCACAACATCAGTTTATCATCATACACGCTAAGCTGGATCGTGGTGTCGGTATAGTCCTTATGGACGACGGCGTTCAATATAGCTTCCCTTAATGCCGCTTCGGGAGATTCCAGCTTTTCAATCCGTTGTATACCCTCATAAGAAATGTGCGAAATCAGGTATCTGTCTTTAAGTAACTGTATAACCTTATCCACCATCTCAAAAACACTTCCCTCAACCGTATCCTGGAATTTAAGGTCTGCATCAGACATGCCGAACTTCCCGATTTTGAAATAGCTATGTATAAAATAACGCTGCGGTCTTTTACCAAACAAAAGGACGGCTGCAGACCTTAGTTTGTTTTCCGGCGTTATCAAATCCAGGTTCTGCAGCAAGGTAAGCAAGTCATCCTTGTCAGCATTGTGGTAGATACGCCCACTTTTGATACTGGCTTTCAAAAAAGATGTTACTGCACTTTCATCTATGTCCTGCAACGTCGCTCCGTCAACTATCGTATCATCCCAGGTTCTGCCAAGTTTTTTGTAGAGAAAATCCTGTAAGGCAATACCTTTCAATTCCTGTTTTGTACTACCACTCCGGTAATGGTCTAGCCACACTTAGAGAGCTTAACTGGATAGATCAACTCTTTAACTTGGTGCCATACAGCCGCAGGCTTTAGCCTCGCTACGGTATGGCTCGCTGAATATTACGGATGTAACCTTGGAGGGCGAAACACCTTTCCACCACCAACGTGGATCGGCCAATATCTCCGCCAACTACTACCGTACTGATGGCTTCAATACCGACCCGAACTTTATGTCTGGGGGTACCACCGCACCGCCTTATGATGACTATACAAGTGTGCGCTTGGGATAGCAAAAAGAATATATCCGGATGCATCAAGGGCTTTGTCCAGATCATTTGTTGCCACGACATAAGGTTTGTTGAACGAGACAAAATTCAGATAATCCGGGTTAGTGCCATTCTTATTGACAGCATCGGCCTGCTCTTCCCGACGAAGATACCAGGTAAAATGAACTTTATTTTCAGCTAAAATTTTGACTAACGCCGTAGCCCAGCTACAGCCTCCTATAACACTTACTTTTTTAGACAAAATGTGTTGATTTTTTCGTTTAAGAAGCCCTTCTGAGCAGGGCTAAAGACCAAGAATTAGGACAAAGGTAGGGAAAAACAAACGAAAAGGCCAAAGTTGGCCTGTGGGCGAGCAGGCAAACGGATCAAACTTATACCGTCATTTTTATAAGCCCCTTAGTCCGGCACACTTACTTTGATAGAGACAGTTTGTGATGATATTTGCCTGCTTCGCTTGTAAAAAATCCCGTCAAAACGGTCTATTCTTCGGCTTTTGTGCCCCGATCTGAAGTCTGAGGTTAAGACTGTTCGTATTTTTTGATTACATTTGTATAGCTATTTTTCCAAAGTGATGATCTTATCACTGCATACCCAAGGAATCTCGGTTATAATCACGATAATTTGTTTTGTCTTTTATATAATCATTGTATAGGAGATCCCGGGATAAGGCTTTCCGTTTTTTATTTCGGAAAATCAACTGTTTGAAAGTACGATATGATAAAATTTAGAAGTATAAAAACCACACTCAGCAAAGGCGTAACCGTTCCCAGTTTGATCTTCATTACAGGTATTTGTTTGCTGTCTGCCATTTATCCGAAATTGACAGAAAACCTGCTCAACACTGTTAAAGATTTTATTTTTGTCAACCTGAACTATGTGTATGTCTGGTCGGTAACGATTTTCGTCCTGTTTTTAGTTTATTTGATGTTCAGCAAATACGGGAATATCCGTTTGGGAAGAAACGACAGCAAGCCTGCTTATTCTTTCTTTTCATGGATCTCCATGCTGTTTGCCGCGGGGATGGGGATCGGATTGATGTATTTTAGCGTTGCCGAACCGATGCAACATTATTCCAATGAGGTATTTTCAGGAAATACCGCCATCCAGCGCGCTAAGGATGCACAGCTCTATACGTTTTTCCATTGGGGCATTCATGCGTGGGCGATTTACGGTATTGTGGGATTGTCTTTAGCTTATTTTGCTTATCGTTATCGTTTGCCACTTTCCTTGAGAAGCTGTTTTTATCCTTTGCTGAAAGATAAGATTAAAGGCACTTGGGGCAATACGATCGATATTTTTGCCCTTTGCAGTACGTTTTTCGGGATTACCACTACGTTGGGTTTTGGCGTAGTGCAGATCAACTCGGGGCTGGAAACATTGGGTGTCTTACCGGGGAGCAGCTTTATTTATCAGGTATTGATTGTAGGTGTATTGGTCTCGCTTTCCATTATTTCTGCCGTGAGCGGTGTGGACAAAGGCGTCCGGATATTGAGCAACATCAACATTGTGAGTGTTGTTGTGCTTTTGCTGTTTGTTTTGGTTCTTGGTCCTACCGTATATCTAATAGGTAGTTTTACGGAAGGCATCGGGAACTATATCAATAATTTCTTTAGCCTTACTTTTAACACGCACGTTTATGAAGCCGAAACGCAACCGTGGTTTTACGACTGGACGATATTGTATTGGGCTTGGTGGATTTCCTGGTCTCCTTATGTGGGGCTGTTCATCGCCAAGATTTCCAAAGGACGAACCATACGTGAATTTATTGCGGCGGTCTTAATTATACCTACCCTGTTTAATTTCATATGGATGTCGGTCTTCGGGAACAGTGCGATCTGGTTTGACCTGAATATCGCAGACGGAGCTTTGAGCCAGCTTGCCAGCAACCCGGATGCGCTGATGTTCCGCTTTTTGGAATATTTGCCTTTGACCGAGATCATCAGCTTCTTGGTCATTGCTATTATTATTATTTTCTTCGTGACTTCTGCCGACTCCGGAATGTTCGTCATGAACAGCATTGCTAGCAAAAACGCACGGATTTCACCAAAATGGCAAACAATCGGTTGGGGAATTTTACTTGCTACGCTTGCCTTAATCTTGCTGAACGCGGGCGGACTGAACGCATTGCAGAGCATGACATTGATAACCGCTTTACCGTTCTCGGTTATTATGCTGTTATTTATCGTTAGTCTGGTCAAGGCCTTGGCGATCGACCAAAAATATTATGAACGTGATTTTTCAGCCACGACCATCCCATGGTCGGGAGAGTCCTGGAGACAACGATTGAAACAGATCGTTTCCTTTAATGATAAAAAATCTGTTAGCCGTTATATCGACACCACGGTAAAGGAAGCCTTTTATGAACTGCAACAGGAGTTTGCAAAAAATAATATTGATGCAACGATCAATTCCTATGAGAAACCTCAAAGAATAGAGATCGAGATCAAGCATGATGTTGTAAATAACTTTGTCTATGGTGTAAAGAACGAGAAAAGGGTGGTATCCGACTATCTGCTCAATGAAGAGAATCTACCCGATGTGGATGACAGCCAGACCCACTTTCCCAAATCCTATTTTGGGGATGCCCGTGAGGGGTATGATGTACAGCTTTTTACAAAAAACGAGCTGATCTCTGACGTACTGAAACACTATGAAAGATTTATCGAGATCATTGTGGAAAAAAGGAACGAAATGTTTATCAGCAGTAATGCCAACCGAAGATTAGAATGAACATGTACCACTAATCTCATAGCTGTTTGCTACGCAAATAGGGTATCAACTCTTTGATTGTGTAACGGCATATATTACTCCGATTACGAGTAAGGTAGCCCACACTTTTGATATTTGTTTAATTTTGTAGCACTAATAAATAAGTTAGGCATAATGCTACAAGCTACAGTGTAAACATAGACTGAAAGAAAATGGACGACAATAACAATACTAAACGACTTTCACGACTAACTGCAATTTTGACAATTTTGCAAACGAAACGACTTTTGACAGCTTCGGAATTAGCGAATAAATTTTTCAGTTAGTAACAGGACAATTTATAGAGATATAAAAGCATTAGAACAAGCAGGTGTCCCTATTTTGACCGAAGACGGAAAAGGCTATTCTTTAATGGAAGGTTACAGAATACCACCAGTATTATTTACCGAAAGCGAAGCCAATGCCTTAATTACAGCCGAACAACTCATTTTAAAATAAAGACACTTCATTTGCAAAAGAATATTCAGAAGCTATTAACAAAATAAAAGCGCGTCTTTAAGATAATCTCTCACTATAGACGTTCTTATTTCTACTTTGCCGGCATTGTCCAGTTTTTCTAAAAAATCCGTCCTCCGCTTTTGCGCTTCGATCCTGCCTGTTGGGCTTCGGTTTCATTGGCAAGCTGCCTTTGAAAGACAGAATAAAGCGGTCTATAGGCGTGGATAATGTGTATATCGGCGTTTAAGAGCTTGGCCAGTCCCAAGGTATAGGTGGTTGCAACAAATGCATTGTTTGAAAAATCAGTAGGAACTAATAAGGTTCGTCTCATGATGTCGTTTTTATGCTAAAAAAAGTTCAATAGATCACTGGACTATGACCAACTCTCAAAAGAAACAAAAAACAAGAGAAACCAAACAAACTATATTTAATGTATATATATATTTGTTATTTAAACTAATTTTTGGAAACCGTCATGAACAAGCTGTTTAATTTTTTTGACCTGCACAAAGACGAAGACGAAAAGGAAAAAGTGCTGTAGAATGTCATCAGCAATATTTCTTTCAGGGGTGCTAATGCCTGGATATTGGCCTGTGCGATAGTCATCGCTTCTGTGGGACTGAATGTCAATTCAACAGCGGTTATCATCGGTGCCATGTTGATTTCGCCATTGATGGGCCCGATCTTAGGGGCTGGTTTCGCCTTAGGGACATTTGATTTCCCGCTGTTGAAAAAATCTATCAAAAATCTTTTGATCGCGACATTGATCAGCCTGGTGGTATCGTTTCTGTATTTCCTGCTAAGCCCGTTCAAAGACGCCCAATCCGAGCTACTGGCCCGCATATCGCCCAATATTTATGATGTGCTAATTGCTTTTTTCGGCGGACTGGTCGGTGTCATTGCGATTACACGGGTCAATAAGGGCAACCCTATCCCCGGGGTGGCCATCGCTACCGCTCTGATGCCTCCGCTCTGTACAGCCGGATATGGACTGGCGATAGGCAATATCTCCTTTTTTGCCGGCGCTATATATCTATACATCATCAATTGCGTTTTCATTTGTCTGTCTACCTTTGCTATCGTCAAATATCTGCGGTATCCCAAGGTTCATTATGTGGACAAATTGCGGGAAAAACGGATCGGGCAAAGCATTACCTTACTGACTATCATATTGATTGCTCCCAGCCTGTATTTTGCATACAACCTCTTGCAGGAAAAGAAATTCAGTGACCGTATCAAGCAATTTGTACGGCATGAATTTGCCGAAAAAGGCTAAACTATCGTTTATGAAAAAATACAGTTCAATAAAAATCCGAAACGTTTGGAGCTGGCTTTCCTGACCAAAAAAAATTTCAGCCTGTGGAAATCGAACAGCTCCAAAACTCATTGGCATCTTATGGTGTCGAAAATACGGAGCTCATTATCAAACAGGACAGCGTAGATCTCAGGTCTGCAATATTGAGCGAAATAGACAAGCATACCGTCTCCGTTAATGAAAAAGATCTTACGATCCGTAGCCTGAACCAGCGCCTTTCCCGCTATGAGCTGGCAAATGTCCAGCTTCGTCTTGATATGGCTATACTGTTCCCGCAGATAGCACATTATAGCATTGGTGTGCAACAGTATTACAATACCAGGGACAGCCTGGTCAATTACATAGCATTTGTCTATCAGGCTAAGGACGACTTTCCCGAAGAGGAAGAGCAGAAATGAAAAAATGGCTGTCTGTCCAGTTTCCCAATGACAGCCTGGCAATCGTGCCTACCAGCGCAGAAAGCAAACTATAAAAAAGATTTGATATGGTCATTATATCCATAGATAGCTAATATATCGCCCTGTTCCAGTACGGTGTCCGGTTTAGGTATACCGTGGAGTATCGTCGTAACCATACTTTTTCCAAAGGTTGTTTTCTGTTCTTTGCTTTTTAAAATGGTCAATACCAATAGCTCGTATTTTTCGCGGAAACCGATCTCTTGAATACTTTTACCCACATATTTATCCGGCACGACGGCTTCGACGATGCTGTAATTACTGTTCAGCTCGAATGAATCCACCAGCCCGGTCATGCAAAGCTTCTTTGACCAGCGTTCGGCAGATTCTTCCTCGGGGTGGGCAATCTCGGATATTCCTAGAGCGGTCAACACTTTTTCATGAAGCCTGTTGACCGCTCTGCTGATCAGGCGTTTGACCCCGGCTTCTTTACATAGGGCTGTCACCATGATATTGGCGCCTTCATCTTCTCCTATTGCCACTACGACTACATCCGTATTCCTCAGGGGCAAAGTATAGAAAGCGGCTTCATCAGTAGCATCCAGACAGATACAATGTGTTATTTTTTCCTTTAGGGCAGTTATCTTTTCCATCCGTTGATCCACTCCCACGACTTCGTTGCCCTGCATCGTTAATTTCATGGCCAGAGAGGCGCCGAAATTACCCAAACCTATAATGATAAATTTCATGATGTTGCGTTATTTATTAATAAACCGTTAGCTCTTCCTGCGCATAGCGGTAGTGCGTATATCTTGTTTTTTTGATAAAAGCAATGAGCACCGACAAAGTGGTCACACGGCCAATGAACATCAAAAAGATGATGACAATTTTGCTTCCCAACGCGAGTTCAGGGGTTGCTCCCAGCGACAGCCCGACTGTACTATAGGCCGAAAAACACTCAAAGGCAATGTCCACCAACGGGCGCTGTGGTTCAAAGAATGATATCGCAAATACCCCCATGCCGATCGTCATAAGGGATAAAAACATCGTCGCAAAGGCCCGTTGCTGTGATATCCCGCTGATTTCCCGCCTGAACACTTCGGTACGGTCCTTGCCACGGGCCAGGCTCAATACATTCAATATGGCTACAGCAAATGTACTCGTCTTGATTCCGCCTCCGGTAGAATTCGGAGAAGCACCAATCCACATCAGCAGGATTATAAACAGCACGGACGAGAATTGCAAAGCTCCAAAATCGACACTGTTGAATCCGGCCGTCCGTGGCGTAGTTGCTGTGGTAAAGGCAATAACTAACTTACCGATACCGCGATGTTCTGAAAGCACATGGCTATATTCATTAAAAAAGATAATAAGCGTAGCAATACCCGAAATAGCAACGGTAGTAACCAGATTGATTTTACTATTGATATTCAATACCCAGGGCCGGTATAGGTCTTTCTTAGATGTCCATTTGCCAATAAGCCGGTTTATAATATGCTTTAAATAGGTCAATATATTGACTACAATAGGAAATCCCAGGCCACCAAATATATAGATCAAAGCTATCACCAGTTGCAGGTTATAATTGAAAACAACCGTTTCATTCATCAGTCCGTCCGGTAAGAGGGAAAAACCTGCATTGCAAAAAGATGAAACAGCATGAAACAGGGAAAAGAAGACCTTTTTGATGCCTAATGCTGACATTTCATCTCCAATACTGCTGTAAATGGCGAGTGCGCCTACAAGCTCAATACCAAAAGTAATCAATACTGTATGTTTTAACAGATCAAAGACTTCAGACATTTGTTTGGTGTTTGAGAACCCTCCGATAGTCAATTGGTCTTCATATGAGCTTCCTCCCTTTAAAAAATAACTAAACAGACCGGCAAAGCTCAATATGCCGATACCGCCCGCCTGTATCAAAAGCATGATAATCAATTGTCCCCAAAACGTAAAATGGCTCGCAGTATCCACAACTACCAGCCCCGTGACACAGACAGCACTGGTCGATGTAAACAACGCGTCCGTCCAAGCCAGCGGTCTATGAAGGGCGAAAGGTAATTTTAGCAAGAGCGTGCCCGCAACGATCAGCATAAAAAAACTAAATACAAACAGCTGGGCAGGATTATACAATCGCTTTTTCATTCCGGATAAGTATAATAAAAACAGCAGTAAAACTATAAAATATTTTCAGGACTTATCCACCGTTTATAGATGTTTAACAAAAACCTTTCGATCCTCCTGACATTCCTACCCGCAGGAATACTTGGCTATTGTTTCCGAGGGCTAAAAAGAAAGGAAACCGCTGATAAAAGCATACTAGCCGACTGACCTGTCATTAATTATTGAATTTCTTGCACCCGCTTGTCTAATAGATGGCGTAGATCATCTGATGCAGGTAGCTCGAAGACTTCCAGGTCAAAATATTTTATCGCCGCAAAGAGGTGATCGAAAATATCGGACATGACATCCTCAAAAAATGCCCATTCCGTCCCCTTTGTAAACATGTAGAGTTCCAGCGGAAGTCCGTTTTCAGTGGGATCCAGTTGACGGACCAGCAAGGTTAATCCTTGATGTATATTGGGGTTATGCAGGGCATAAGCTTTTATATACGCCCTGAACAGGCCTACGTTTGTCATTCTGCGCCCGTTGACCAATACCTCTTCGTCAACATTGTATTCATTGTTATATTTCTTGATTTCTTCTTCTCTTTGTGCGATATATGGAGCCAGAAGTGCGATTTTCCTCAGTTCTTCTATTTCGCTGTTATCCATATATCGGATGGTTGATATCTTGATATGGATAGCGCGCTTGATTCTTCGCCCACCACTTTCCTTCATCCCCCTGTAATTCTTAAAAGAATCACTTAACAAGGTGTAAGTAGGTATGGTCACAATCGTCTTGTCCCAGTTTTGTACACTCACGTTATTGAGATTGATTTGTAGGACATCTCCGTCAACACCATATTTGGGCATTTCTATCCAGTCCCCGACACGTACGGAATCATTTGCAGAGACCTGTATGCTGGCCACAAAACCAAGTATCGTGTCTTTGAACACTAACATCAGGATAGCAGATGCCGCGCCCAGAGAGACGAGAAAAGACCATGGCGAATTGCCTGTAAGAATAGAAACGATCAGGGTGCCGACAACAAATATGAGGAATATTTGAAAAACCTGAAGATAGCTGTCCAAAGGCTTGTCCACAAACGCCATGGAAGATCGCAGGATATCCCGCGCAGTCTTTAAAACACTGTTTACCAGCCCGTAAACCGCAAATATAACCAGTATGCTCAAAAATTTGTCGAGAGCCGTTACAAAAGAGGGAAACCCAACAAAAATCAGCGGTAAGAATTGCTGTGAGACAGCGATGAGAATAAGACGGCTTAGGTGTACATGTACTTTGTTGTCAAGCAGATAGTCGTCCCAGTTACTTTTCGTCTTTTTGATCAATCGTGTAACGATCGAATTAAAAAAACTTTTCAAAAGAAAGTCAAGGAGCGCCAACAGGATAAAGGCGACAATCAGAAAACCGGCCGAGGTAAGGATATGCGCAATTCTATCCTGCACGCCTGCAGTTTTTGCAAGTTCAAATGTCCATTGGTAAATCTGACTGGTTGTCTGTTCGGTCGTGTTAATGATGTTTGTTTTTTCCATATTAACAAACAAATGTACAAAAAATAAACTAAATGAGGCTAGATAGGCTTCTAATGGGTACACAGCCCCTATTTTATCTTTTGCTTTTCCCTTAGTGATCCGGTATAGCTGTTGCTCCTTATAGCTCCTTTTCGTCCATTTCTACTGCTATTTATCGCCAATCTGCGGGGGATTGGCCTTAGCCGTACTAAACCTGTTCATCAATAATGCGACCATCGAATCTCCCGACACATTGGTCGCTGTCCGGAGCATATCCAATGGTCTGTCGACGGCAAATATCAGGGCGATACCGGCTGGATTGACTCCGATAGATTCCAGTCCGATTACCAGCATCAGGATACCGGCTCCCGGCACGGCCGCGGCACCGATAGAGGCCTGCGCAATAAAGATGGCGGCGACACCTTGATACAGACAGGTACCGTCCATTTTGATCGTGGCTCCTATGGGCAAAACAAAGCTCAGCACATCTTTTCGTATATGCAGGTTCTCTTCTGCACACTCCATCGTTGCAGGTAGCGTAGCCGCACTTGAGCTGGTCGAAAACCCCAACAGTTGGGCGGGCAAAATAGCCTTGAAAAATTTGACGGGGTTCATTTTGCAAAAAAAATAGACAAACATCGTGTATACGCCATATACCAAAACCAATAGCCCGAGTACAACGGTAACAGCGTACATTGCCAAAGCTTTGAACATATCAATGGAAGGTGCCTCTGCAATGAGCGTAACAATAAGAGCGAATACACCATATGGAGCAAACATCATCATGATATCGACAATCTTCAATATGATGGCATTTCCGGTGTCCCGTCATGGCACCTATTGTCGTTGTTATGATAAATGCTACCTTCATTTTACTATAAATAAGGGTATCCCATTTAGTATCTGTAACTTGATCTGGAGGGGCATTCTTCACTCCTTTATACTCCAACCAGGTGATATAGGGAATAAAACCTACAGCAAGGCCGTGGTTAATCATAACGTGGATGATAGCGATGACCGCTATTAAAAACCGTTCGTTTAACCAGTCCAAGTGGAACATTGGAAAATCCATAAATCTCTCTCGTTTATTTTTTTTGACAAAATTCCGACATTATGGCGAAGAGCGGAGGAAATATAGGTGCGAATGGCTTCTGTTTTTGGAACAGAATTATGCGGTTTATAGGATAATAGTTTAGCTATTCGTAACTGCTTTCATTTTGGAGAAATGGATTGCCGCATATAACAAAAAAGCAGTCCCAACTAACTGGAACCGCTTAAATTAATTCAATGGAGATATTACCTCTATCTCTGTGTCTTTCTAAACTCTTCTGGGCTAAGTCCATGCTTCTTTTTAAAAAAAGTAATGAAGTAAGAAGAACTGTCGAATCCAAGTTCAAATGATATTTCCGATACCGTTTTGAACGTGTGATAGAGCAACCTTTCTGCCTCCATGAGTATTCGGTCTCTTATTATTTCTCCGACACTCCTGCTCCGCCGTTCTTTACAGATACGGTTAAGGTAATTCGTTGATATGTTCAACTTTTCGGCATAAAATGAAGGGAATCGTTCTCTTTTGTAGTACTGTTCCAACAATTGTTCAAACAGTCGTACTTTACTCTCTTTCTCTCTATTGTAGGGAGCATCAACAGCTATACCATTGTGTCTCTCCATAATACCCAATACGATATTCAGGTAGGAGCGCAATATCGTTCTTGAATCAGCTCCTGAGCGCTTGAATTCATCGTACATTGCATCCATCATCATGCGCCAACGGGGCATATCTTCCGTATACTCCAACTGTTTACATACGCTATTGCTTTTTAGAAATGAAAAATCGTATAAAACATTGTCGTTATATCGCTTTGAAAAAAAAGCGTCCGTAAACAATACCATCCAGCCTTTGGCTTGTTTATCTATTTCAAATGTACAGACACTGGTAGGGCTTACACTCAATACTTCTCCTTTATGGATTTGTGTAGAAGACTGATCTACAACAAACCTTCCGGCTTGATCTTCTAAAAAGATTATCATGTAAAATCTTCTCTGGTTTGGCAACGAGAAAAGACTACAGTAATGCTGATTATAAGATTGGAGCGAAGTGATGAAAAAACCTAAATCGGGACTTTCAAAATCTTCCAGTGTCAAAACTCTTATTTCTTCTGTCTTGACAACCATAATAATATTACCTTATTTAAATAATCGATAGATCAATTGAATCAGGCAATAGGCGGTTTGAAGATAGAAAAGCAAAACCCATCTGATAACGGGTCAGTAGAAACCGATTGGGTTAATAGGTCTCCAACATCCTTTTGAATAGGCAGCGTATTGTTCAAAGTGAAGACTGATAATATCATTGTTACTTCCAGCAACTTAAGTTTCACAGGTGCATCATTATGCTGCTGGTCCTCTTTAATTTTTTCCTCTAGATAACACGACCCTTTACATACTGGAATAGTATCAAATCTATTGATACACAACTGGCTTTCTATATAGTCCCGGTTGAGCTGAAAGCCTACAAAAATCCACATACTACTCGTTGACTGTATCAATACAGCCACAAGCAACGATATGTACATGAATCTTTTCAAAATGGTGCGAATGTATTAAATTTATTTCTCTTTTCGTAAAATATCAATATCTGCTAATAACCTCTTTGTTTCATCCTGCGAAGTTCCGTCGTATACACCCCGGATATGTAAATCCTTATCGACCAAAAGAAATCCACCGCTGTGTGTAAACCCGCCGGGAGCCGTACTATCCGGATAGGCAATAGCATAATAGGATTTCTCAGCAAGATTTAATACATCTTGTGGGCTTCCATATAGAAAATGCCATTTCTCTCTTTTAACCCCGATCTTGTCAGCGTAGGCTTTCAATGCCGGAATGGTGTCGCGTTTAGGGTCAATACTGAAAGAAAGGAGAACAATATCTTCCATTCCCATCGTTTCATCGTACACTTCCTTCATCTGCGCGTTCATTTGCGGACAAATGGTTGGACATGACAAAAAGATAAATGAAGCAATATGGATCTTACCGATCAGGCTCTGATCAGAGATGGGTATACTGTCCTGATCAAGCATGCTAAATTCATCGATCTTAGGATAAATTAGCTCACTCCCTTCCGTAACCGGATTGCCGAGATAGGGAAGTTTTTTTTGTTGACAGCCCATGGAGCATATAGTCAAAACTAAGAATAAGGAGAAGCTTACATATTTCATTGAGATAAATACTATCCTATTTTAAATACCAAATATACATTTTATTGCTGTTAAATATCGATTGAATACCTTAAGTGTCCCTTACAACATCCGATATGCACGAAAACCTAAACACGTCGCACGCTTATGTAAACCACGAAAGCCATATAGTGTGGTAACTTTGCAAAGTTAATAAAGCAGCAGAGAGCAATGTCTTTTCAAATTTTCAAAATCCTGCCATTGGGCATATTATTTCTCGCCTCTTGTGGTCAACAACGCGATGATAAGGATCTTCCTATTATGGGCGAGAAAGAAATCGTTTCAATGGTGAAAGATGGCAAGACGGTTAATGACACGATCTACCACAGCATACCTGAATTCCGTTTTGTGGATCAGGACAGTGTATGGATTTCCAATGAAGATGTTGCTGATAAGATCTACCTGGCGGATTTCTTTTTTACACGCTGTCCGACTATATGTCCGCTACTTGCTAAAAATATGTTGACCATCGCAAAAGAGTTTGAAAACGAGGAGCGTTTAGTGATATTATCGCACACCATTGATGCGAAACACGATACGCCGGCTGTGCTAAAAGATTACGCCACTAAACTTGGCGCACCGTCAAACTGGCACTTCTTAAATGGCCCACAGGAGGCTGTCTATCATATTGCAGGAAAAGAGGGTTACTTTTCGTATGCGGAGGAAAACCCCGACATTCCCGGAGGCTTTGATCATAGCGGTGCATTTACATTGGTAGACACTAACGGACACGTAAGAGGAGTTTACGATGGCACCCGTGAAGATGAAGCGAAAAAGGCCATAGAAGACATTCGTAAATTATTAGCAAAATTTTAAAGATATAAACTAAATTGAAAAGGATCATTACATTCCTACTACTTGTATCCCTCGCTTACCAATGTTTGGGAAGTATGGGGGTATTTGTGTGGTTTGAAAGCAACCGATCCTATATCACAAACGTATTGTGTGAAAACAGGGCAAAGCCGGAAATGCATTGCAATGGTCAATGCGTACTGATGAAAAAGCTCAAAGCATTGGAAGAGAAATCATCCGATAAAAGTCTTCCGCAGAACGCAAAATACGAAACTTTTCTCTGCGTGATGCAGGAATGGCTGGTGATGCCCGAAAGCATATCCATCCAGTTAGTGAACAAATACGTATCCTATTATAAAGCTTACTACAGTTTTATACATTTCAAGAATAACTTCCGCCCTCCTCGATTCAACGCCTAATTTTTTCTATAATAATTAATAGTGCTGTATTGACCTAAGAGGCTTTATACTCGGTGGGTAATACAGCGATTTTGGCATTTAATAAAATCGAGAATGAAACCATTTTACTTTGGAAAGTCATCCATGCTTTTAAGCATAATGGCTATGGCATTGATATACAGTTTGACCGGGTGCGGAAACAGTACACATAACCAACAGCAAGAAGGCGCGGTTGACACGGCAGATGCTTTGGTTGATATAACCGCTTTGACAAAAATAGCAGATACGACACTGACAGACAAAAAGATCAGCGTACTGGTACAGGACAGCCTGACCAGCAAAAACGAAACCATCTACATTCAGATCACGGATCTTGAAGGAAATCCCGTCACAAACACGAATCTAGATTATAACGTGATCATGGACATGGGGATGATGTCCCATGGTGGACCTTACTATCCTTTGGTTGATCTGGGCGATGGTATTTATAAAGCGGAGGCAGTCTTTATCATGGCCAATATGAAGGATATGGGCAAGGGTTGGATATTGAATGCTGTCCTCAATAAAACAGATAGTTTATCCTTTCTGCTGCCCGTTTCAGAGGCAAAGTTTGCAAGGACGATCCCCGTTGGCACCAAAGAAGACGGCCGTGTGTTCGTTAGTCTATTACTGCCAAATGAAGTAAAGACCGGGAGCCAGACCATTGACTTCACACTGCACAAGATGGATCAGGAGGCTTTTCCACCGCTGGATAACTATACGGTAGAAATAGAGCCTTTTATGCCGGATATGGGACATGGTTCTCCAGACAATAAGGCTGCCGTAAGCAAAGGTAATGGACGGTATAGTGGGACAGTCAATTTCACCATGAAAGGCCCTTGGACAATCAAAGTGAATCTGTTCAAAAAAGGAGAAAAAGTATCACAGGAGGAACTGGTATTTCCTGTAGAAGTTAAATAACAAATCAATATATACAATTACAAGAAAAATGAAAAAGCAGAATTTATTTTTTGCAGCCGTTGCTGCGCTGGTATTCACATCCTGTGAAAAAACCGAAATTAAAGAAGTTGAAAAGATTGTCTACGCAGACCAAGCGGGATCTTTATCGTTGACATTTGATGCCAAATATGGCGATTCAGATTTTGAACTAAATAAAAAATATCCTTATCAATTAATTAATTCGAGTGGAACCTATGATATGGAATTCGAATTTAGCCGTCTACGTTATTGGGTGAGCAATGTCAAATTGATCGATAAAGACAATAAAGAACATGCGATACCGGAATCTTATTATTTGGTGGAGGAAACCAATGAAATCGCTGTACAGCATTTGGTTAATGGTGAAAAGTACCCCGCAACAAAGCGCGAGGAAGTGACGATCAAAGATATCCCTTCAGGAGAATATAAGGCTATCAAATTTTCTATCGGTGTCGATAAAAAATATAACGACAATATTGCTTTGACTGCTGGCGAACTGGGTTCGTTGAACGGTATGGGAGTTAGTGACGGTTGGATGTGGTTCACAAGTTACAAATTCCTAACCGTCGCTGGAACTATTCATTGGGAAGGTGGTACGTCAACTTCAAAAGCGCTGTCTTGGGAAACGGGTTCAAATGCTTTGTTTGATGGTGCTGATAAAACCGTAGAGCTGACTACGCCGCTAAAAATTGATGCCCAAAATTCTGGAAAAATCACTTTCAACGTGGACGTAAAAGAATTGCTATCGGCGACCGATCTACCTTGGGTCAATAACAGTATCAGCCAAAATAAAAAAGACCTCATGATAGCTCTTCGTGATACGTTTTTGAGCAAATCGTTGACATTTAAAGAAGCAAGTTCTGTTTCCGTGGAAGCAAATTAATGCATATAAGAATAACAAAAATACAGATCATTGGAGTCTTCGCCTTTTTGGTGGGATTGTTTGTCCTATTCTCCTGCACTAAGGATAATGAACTTTCTGTTACCGAAGAGGAGGAGACTCCTTTTGTTTTTCGTCAGCCTGCATTCTTTCCTAAAGCTGTAGAATCCGCTATCGACCCCAAGACTGGTTTGCCATCCAATCCACTGACCAAATCGGGGGTGGAATTAGGACGGAGACTTTTCTACGATCCTATTCTGTCAGCTAACAAACAAGTGTCCTGTGCAAGTTGTCACCATCAAAACAAGGGCTTTTCCGATGGAGTAGCACTAACCACTGCTGGTGTATCGGGTAAGCCTTTGGAGCGGCACTCGCCCACGTTGATCAATCTCGCATGGACAGACAAGGGTTTCTTTTGGGACGGTGGATCAACCAATCTGGAATCTCAGGCATTTGGTCCGCTGACGCATGCCGACGAGATGGGTATGTATTTACCTGTTCTGGTGGAACGTTTGCGTGCGGATGCTACTTACGTGGGGTTATTTCAGAAAGCCTTTGGAGAACTACCAAGCGAACATCGAACAGCTATGGCGCTATCGCAATTTCAGCGCATACTGATCTCGGCTGACTCCCCATACGACCTATACCGAAGAGGAGAAAAGCCAGAGGCATTATCTCCCGAGCAACTTCGTGGGCTAAATCTGGTACGTCAAAAGTGCAGCAGTTGTCATGCAGGAGAATTATTTACCGATAACGCATTTCAAAATAACGGAATAGACAGTGACTTCGGCGATGGATCGCATGAGGGTATTTATTGGGGCAGATACCGCATTACCTACAACCCACTGGACTTGGGCGCTTTCAAGACGCCTACATTACGTAATGTGATGGTGAGCGCTCCTTATATGCATGACGGGAGATTTAAGACCATTGATGAAGTACTGCATCATTATCGTTTTGGCATCAAAGACACACCTGTTACCGCTACTGCATTATACCAGAACAGTAACAAAGTAGGGATACCCATGACAGACCAAGAAGTCGAAGAGATTAAGGCTTTTCTACATGCGCTTACTGATGAAAAATTCTTAAACAACAGGGAGTTTTCAAATCCCTTTAAATAAAAGATATGAGAGAGAAAATGATAAAAAAAGACTGGAAGAATATGGTGATCGCATGCATAACGTGTTGCCTACTGCTATCAGCCTGTAAAAAGGACGATGATATTATCGATGAAAATAAGATGGGCGAGTTTTCTATTGAATTTGACCACATCGTCGGTGAAGACCGGTTTTATATCGATCCCACCTATCTGTATAGAAATGCTAAAGGCGAGCAGTTTAGTATACGAATCTTAATGTACTATATCAGCAATATCAAACTTTACAAAGCAGATGGAAGTAGCTATACTGTACCACAGGATGATAGTTATTTTTTAGTGAATGCAGATGATCGAACCACACGTTTTACTAAGGTCAGGGTTCCGGAAGGCGATTATACAAAAGTCGAGTTTATGATCGGTGTCGATCAGGAACGCAATATGATGCCGATGGAGCGTAGAACGGGCGTGCTTTCTTTTAATCCCGGAGAAGGACATGCAGGTATGTTCTGGACATGGAGCCAGGGATATATATTCTTCAAGTTGGAAGGGAATAGTGATGTTGTATCAGACGATCAGCAAGGTGACCCTACAGGAAATAAGCAATTCAAGTATCACATCGGTGGTTTTGGATATCCATTTGATGATCCAGAAGCGATGAATAATATTAAGGTTATAAGCGTCGACCTTACGAAGACAAGCGGTGATCATTTGGCTCATGTAAGGGAAGGATTAAGAAGCAATGTGCATCTGATGGTGGATGTGATGCAGATATTTAATGGTCCGAACCAATGGAGCATTGCGAATAAACCCAATGTGATGTTTAACAAAGAAGATAGCGGTAAGATTGCCGGGAATTTTGCATCCCTGTTTACACACGACCATAGTGAAAACTATGTGAAAAGTGAGGCAGAGCTATCGGCTAACTAACAATATTAAAACGAGATGAAGAAGATATGGGTACTTACTTTAATTCTAGGCCTGATATGGGCCTGTAAGAAAGGAAATGATATGATAGAGGAAGAGGACATATTTGCGGGTTTTGTACAACCTTCCAATTTTCCGAAACCTGCTTATGACCTTTCTCGAAATCCAGTGACCAAAGACGGTTTTGAATTAGGGAAAAAGTTGTTTTATGAACCACGGCTTTCCCGCAACAATACCATTGCTTGTGGAAGCTGCCATATACAAGGTGCCGGATTTACGCATCATGGGCATGATGTAAGTCATGGGATCGATGACAGATTGGGAACACGTAATCCAATGCCCATCATGAATCTAGCCTGGCACACGGAGTTCTTTTGGGATGGCGGTGTATTTGATTTAGATTTTTCTCCCGTAAACGCGATACACAGTGCAGTAGAGATGGACGAGACTGTAACCAACGTCCTGCTAAAATTAAGGGCACGTCCGGAATATCCCGCTCTCTTCAAGAAAGCTTTTGGAACAGAGGAAATTACCGACGTCCTGTTTTTTAGAGCACTCTCACAGTTTATGCTGATGGCGACGAGCAGTGATTCCAAATACGACAAGGTGATGCGCAAAGAAGATGGTGCATCATTTACAGAGTCGGAAGCACGGGGTTACCTGTTCTTTAAGAATAACTGTGCAAACTGTCACAAGGAACCTCTTTTTACGGATCTGAGCTACCGCAACAACGGAATTCGTCCCAACCGTAGTGACGACAAAGGACGAGCAATCGTGACTGGTAATGTAAACGATGAATATAAATTCAAGGTGCCCTCACTGCGTAACATCTCCTTCACAGCACCGTACACACACGATGGACGCTATCTGACCGTGAGCAGGATGCTTGACCATTACCGTCATGATATGGTGGATTCGCCTACATTGGATCCCTTGTTCCGTCAAGCTGACGGTAGCTTGGGTATCACCATGACCGAAGAAGAGAAAGCAGATCTGATGGCTTTCCTAAAAACACTGGAAGACCCGACCTTTCTGTCAAACAAATTACTCGCAGAGCCATTTGGTTCTGATTTTATCGTCAATTAATGATTAGGATATGAAAAAGAAAATTATACTATTGGTTTTGTCCACTGTTGCACTTTTTGCAAATATACCGCAGTCGGCAGCCTGTGATGTCTGCGGATGCGGTGTAGGAAGCTACTATATGGGTATCTTGCCGGACTTTAATAAACGTTTTATTGGCTTACGTTATCAGCAGAATAGGTTGCAGACCCACTTGGGTTCAAACGGCATCCGTACGCCTAATTCAACGAATGAGACATATCGTACAATGGAACTTTGGGGGGCTTGGAACTTTGGGGAGCGCTGGCGCGTGATGGCGATCGTTCCGTATAGTTTTAACGAGCGTACTATCGGTAACGGGAACACCGAAACGGGAAGTAAGAACGGTCTCGGAGATGTTGTTGTGATGGGGCATTACAAACTTTTGGATGATGTCCGCACGACGGGTTCCAACAAACTGCTGATGCAATCCCTTTGGATCGGTGCTGGAATCAAGACACCTACAGGCGAGTATGATACCAGCGAGCAATCTAGTGCAGAGATGGGGGCACCAAACAATTTCCAGTTAGGGACAGCGAGTACCGATTTTATGATCAACGCCGCTTACGACATCCGGTTGATGGATGCCGGTATCAACGTGAATGCGACCTACAAGATCAATACCGAAAATAAGCACGAATACCGTTATGCCAACAAGTTTACAGTAAATGCTTTGGCGTATTATAAATTTAATATTCAGAACAAGGTACGGATTTCTCCCAATTCAGGTGTACTCTATGAAACACAACCAAAAGACGTGCTTTACAACCGTTTTGATGTAGCCCAGTCCGGTGGACACTCCACCATGGGCATTGCAGGTATAGAGGTCAATGTAGGCAGATTATCTATTGGCGGAAACTTTCAGACACCGATCAGCCAAAATCTTGCAGATGGACGTATAAAAGCGGAGAATCGCTTTATGACCCATGTATCGTTGTCCTTTTGATTTCACTACTAAAATAAACAGATATGAACAGATTAAGTGTTTTATTAGCCGTTGGTGTTCTCGCTACGGCTATTGCCTGTAACAACAATCCGAATACAAACAGTTCGGAAACTCAATCAGAGTCGAATACAAAGGACAAGCCCAAAGAAATGGTGATCCATGATTATCTTAAGGAGGGAAACAAAGGGATCGGGCCTATCACATCTTTTGCACAGCCAGTTTTTGACCAAGCTGTGGCAGATGAGGGCAACAAGCTGTTTATCGTTCGATGTACCATGTGCCACGAATACGGCGAAGATAAACTCGGCCCGGCGTTAAAAGGTATAACGAAGAAAAGAACGCCAGAATGGATTTTAAACCTGATGCTGAATACCGAAGAAATGTTCGAAAAAGATCCGGATGCATTAGTCCTAAAAGACAAGTATGAAAGCATGATGGTCAGTGTAGGTCTGAACGAACAGGAAGCGAAATCCATATTGGAATACTTAAGACAGGAAGACGCAAAAACGAATTTATAACAAAACTCTATTTATCATGAAAACCACAAATAGAAGAAACTTTGTAAAAGGAAGTTTAACACTCGCTACGGGTCTATTACTGGCCAATAGGTCATTTGCAGATAATATTGTAGGGGCAGCGGTAAACAGTAATTTTAAGTTCGAGCTCGCAAAGCTTACCTATTCCTTTAATGATCTTGAACCTGTGATTGATGCATTGACTATGCAGATCCACTAATAGCGTCACTATGGTGCCTATGTGAAAAATGCCAATGAAGCGATATTGGAAGAAAATATATCGGTTACCGATGCAAAGGATCTGTTTTCGCATATATCAAAATATTCGGCAAAGCTCCGCAACAATTCGGGAGGCGCATTCAACCACGAATTATTTTGGTCTATCCTCCGTAAACCGTCACAGAACAATCTGCCGACCGGAAAACTTACCGAAGCAATCAACAGCAGTTTTGGATCTTTCGAGTCGTTTAAAGAAGAGTTTTCCAAAGCCGCATTGGGTCAGTTCGGCTCAGGATGGGCATGGCTGGTAAAAGACGGCAATCAGTTAAAAATCGGATCAACACCCAATCAGGACAACCCGTTGATGGACGTGTCTCCTCCATAGCTCTCACGGCAAGTGTCGAACCTTGACGGAGGCGTTGGTTTTGCCATGAAATTCGCCCTTGAATTACCTTTAAAGTGGGTTTCTGCCGACTATAACACCAAGAAGCGTATACAGTTTCTGCTCTTTCCCGAGGGCATTACCTATAGCAAGAAAACCGATGAATGTCGAACCCCGAGGATAAATTCTGTGTTTTCGTATATCGCTTATTTTCAACAAATTGCAAGCAATAAAAAAAGAGGCATACTAGAATTAGGACTGGATTTTGCCTCTTTTGCAACTTTGGTAGCCCCGAGCAGAATCGAACTGCTATCAAATGTTTAGGAAACATCTATTCTATCCGTTGAACTACGGGGCCAGCTAAGAAAATATACTGTTCAAAAATATAAAACGCCCCTTTCAAAATCAACGTCAATCCAAAATAAACCTCATAAAATCTACCAATATTTATCGAATTAAAATATAGAGTATATCAATACTATATAAGCAATAATTATACTTTAATATACTACTATTGATTACCTTTGCATCACATTAAAAGAAGATACTATTATGAGTTTTACAGGTAAAAATTTCCCTAACATTACAGTTGATGCTATTGATTACTTAGGTGACTATATTTCACTAAACATTTTCGAAAAAGCACAACAAGAAAACAAAAAAATCTTATTATTCTGGTACCCAAAAGATTTCACCTTCGTTTGTCCTACTGAATTACACGCTTTCCAAGCTGAGGTAGCGGAATTCGAAAAACGTAATACAATCGTTATCGGTGCTTCTTGTGATTCAAACGAAGTTCACTTTGCTTGGTTAAATACACCTAAAGATAATGGTGGTATCGAAGGTGTCGAATACCCTATTATCGCTGACACAAACCGCAACTTATCTAGCATCTTAGGTATTTTGGATGTTAAAGAAGTTGAGCACCCAGAATTCGGTTTAATCGCTGAAGGTTCTGCTGTAACATACCGTGCTACTTACTTGATCGACGAGACTGGTAAAGTATTCCACGAGTCAGTAAACGATATGCCTCTAGGTCGTAACGTAAAAGAATATATCCGTTTGATCGACGCTTACACTCACGTTCAAAAACATGGTGAAGTTTGTCCAGCAAACTGGGAAGAAGGTAAAGAAGCAATGAACGCTACACGTGATGGCGTTGCTTCATACTTATCTATGAACTAAGAAATTAGTAAATCAGAGAGGTGGAGTACTTCCACCTCTTATTCAAAAAATCCTTATTATTATGTTGCAAGAATTAGAAAACGACACATTACAAGACGTTGTAGCAAACAACGAAATCGTAATGGTACAATATGCTGCTTCATGGTGCGGAAACTGCCGTATTATGAAACCGAAATTCAAAAAAATGGCTTCTGAAAACGAGAATGTAAAATTCTTGATCGTAGATGCAGAGAAATTCCCTGAATCTAGAAAATTAGCTAATGTAGATAATTTACCTACTTTTGCGGCGTTCAAAAATGGCCAATTGGTAAATCAAGTACAAACAAACAAAATCGACGGATTAATCGACTTATTAAATGAAGTTACCAGTAATTAAGCACCTTACGGAATTCATCGAACAAAACGATGCAGATTACGTATTGGAAACTATCGAAACATTAGAAGCGCTTACAGAAGTGCCTTCATTGAAAGATGAAGAATTGGATGTAATCGGCGAACTGATTTCAAATATGTACGGTGCGATCGAAGTTGATAAATTAATCAAAGAAGGTACACCGAAAAAAGAAGCTTTAAACATGTTTATGAAACGTGTTTTAGGGTCTATCGACAAATAAACAATATTAAAAAATTGTTCCAATCTTACTTGAAAAAAGATTTCCAGATTGCACATGTGTAAAACTCCTTCAATGTGGAAATTTTTTTTTACCTGAATAGATAGGAATTCAATCTTTTATACTACTTTTATAGTAGAGCTAAAATAACTCTCGCAGAGTTTACATCACATTCTATAAAATTGTGACTAGAACGCCAAAGATTTATTGAAGCACACTATTTAAGACTAAAAGATTTTTAATTGTTGTTGAAAAAGAGTTGAAGTAATATTTCAACTCTTTTTTCATTTTAACAATTCTGTTTCAATTTGTAGATTTTGCGATAAACCGATTATATTTAACTATGCGAAATATTTCCAATTACATCACCCTTATAGCTTTCCTACTCTTTCATTTTCAATCGGCAAAGAGTCAGACTGCTTCTAAATCCGCTAGTGATATTCAAATCGGCCTTCAAAAACTCAATACGTTAGGCTCGGTCTTGTATTTTGCAGCGCATCCTGATGATGAAAACACCAGATTGATCGCTTGGCTTGCTCAAGAACAAAAATATAGAACAGCTTATTTATCGTTGACCAGAGGTGACGGCGGACAGAATCTTTTAGGAACAGATTTGGGGATTAATTTGGGCTTGATTCGTACGCACGAATTATTGGCGGCTCGTTCAGTTGACAAAGGTGAACAGCTCTTTTCTTCGGCTTATGATTTTGGTTTTTCCAAAACCCACGAAGAGACTTTTCAATTTTGGGACCACGAGACAGCTTTACGTGAAGCGGTATGGATTATTCGTAAGTTCCAACCCGATATCATCATTACACGTTTTCCACCAGACAAACGTGGCGGACATGGCCATCACCAAGCCTCGGCCATTTTAGCGCACGAAGCTTTCCTAGCAGCAGCTGATAAAAACAAATTCCCTGAGCAACTAAAAACTTTAAGTACCTGGCAATCAAAACGATTGATTTGGAATACCGCAAATTTCGGCGGACAAAACAATACTTCTGAAGATCAACTGAAGATCGATATAGGGCATTACAATGCTATTCTAGGTCAATCGTATGGTGAAATAGCCGCACACAGCCGGTCACAACACAAAACACAAGGATTTGGCTCTGCGTCTTCGCGTGGTACTTCCTTTGAATATTTTGAACATGTAGCAGGAAGCAAAGCAAACAAAACTTTATTGGATGAGGTCGAAACATCTTGGCAAAGAATTCCCAATACGCAAACTATTCAACAGCTAATTCGGAAGTTAAATACGGAATTTGTATCTGCACAACCACAAAAATCTGTTAATGATTTAATTAAACTTAAAAAAGCTTTGGAAGCTTATGTTATCGATACCAAAAATCCTTCAGCAGCCAACCATCGCTATTGGATAGCACAAAAGAAACAAGAAGTTCAGGACTTGATTATTGCCTGTGCAGGAATTTGGTGGGATGCATACAGCAATCAAAATCAACAAGTCGTAAATAAAGACTTCTCTTTTCAGGCAGAAGTAATTGTTCGCAATCCCGATATTCAGGCGGAGCTTGTTAAAGTGAACGACCAAGATGTCAATCAACCATTACAAACCAATAATCTGTGGAGAGGCAATGTCAAAACAATCTACAAAAGCACTTCGCAGCCGTATTGGTTAGTACAACCGAACACTTTAGGAAAATTCAATATTCCTATTGAGTCAGTAGGCTATCCGACAAATCCTGCAGCTCCAAAGGCAACTTTTACTTTCAAAATTAATGGTGAACCTATTGCCTTATTTCAGGAAATCCAGCATCGTTATGTAGATCCGGTAAAAGGCGAAGTACATGATCCACTGGTAATGCTGCCCGAAATAACTGTAGAGGCTGCTTCTAATATTATTTTAAGCAAGAATCAAGAGGAAAGAAGCATTGAAATTACCTTCACACGTCACGATAATAGTAAATCACAATTTGAGGTGCAGCTTGCTCCAATCCAAGGTTGGAACATTTCAGCTAGTAATTTGACTCTTGATTTTGGGAAGGAAAATTCTATTACTAAAACTTTAATCTTAAAACCTACAGCTGCAAATAGCGAGAAAGTTGTTTTGACATTTAGTCACAGTGGAGAAGTTTTAAGACATATCAAAACACTTTCTTACGACCATATACCGACCATTACTTGGTTTCCTACCACTGAAATTATTTGTCAAAATGTACAATTGGAAAATTCGGTTAAAAATGTAGGATATCTTGCTGGCGCAGGCGATTTAGTAGCAGAATCTCTTCCTCAAATTGGCATCAACGTGACTACATTATCAGACAAAGATCTAACACTTAGCAACCTAAAACAATATGACGCTGTAATCATTGGAGTGCGCTATTTTAATGTAGCTAAGATTAGTGGAAATAACATGAAAAAACTTTTAGATTATGTAAAAGAAGGTGGTGTTGTTCTCTCGCAATACAATGTAAACGGCAGATTAGCATCAGATAAGCTGGGACCTTATGATTTCAATATTGGGAGAGAGCGTGTCACAGAAGAAGACTCTAAATATAACTTCGATGTTGCTGATCCTGCTTTTTCTTATCCCAATAAAATCAACAGCAAAGACTTTGAAGGTTGGGTACAAGAACGTGGCTTGTATTTTGCTGAAAATATAAACAACAATTACAGAACTCCATTAAGTATGCATGATAAGGATGAAAAGCCTCATAATGGTTCTTTACTTATTGCAAAATACGGAAAAGGTAAATTTGTTTATACTTCCTTGTCGTTTTTCAGACAATTGCCTGCTGGAGTACCCGGAGCTTACAGATTATTTGTAAATTTGTTAACAAACGAAAAGTAAATTATCACAATAACATGGAAAATCAAGTAAACGATCAACCTTTAAATGTAAAAGGTCTTATTTTATTAATCGGAACTATCTTTGGTGCATTAATCTCTTTTGCAGCTTGTGGTTCTGTCTTAAGCCTTATTGGCGGATTAGTAGGCGGATTAATCGTAGCTACAATCTTTATTTCTGTAATTCTTCCACATAAAGAAAGTGATAGATAACAATATGCCACCTTTTGCACGTAGTTGGCGACAATTTTACTGGATAGTGGTTGTCTGGCTCGTGCTGTGCATATTAGGAATGTATCTATTTACACAATATTTCTCATGAGTATTATCGATTGGATAGTACTCTTTACTACCCTGCTTTTGATAGTTCTGTATGGAATCTACAAAAGCAGGAATATTAATAATATTGAAGGATTTCTACTTAGTAATCGCGAATTACCTTGGTACAATGTAGGACTTTCGGTCATGGCGACACAGGCTAGCGCCATCACATTTCTTTCCGCTCCAGGTTTAGCTTTTACTTCGGGAATGAGCTTTGTCCAATTCTATTTTGGACTGCCGCTCGCAATGGTTGTTCTCTGTGTCACGTTTGTCCCCATATTTCATAAGCTTAAAGTTTATACCGCCTATGAATTCCTTGAAAAACGCTTTGACATCAAAACCAGATCTCTTACCGCTTTATTATTTCTTATTCAACGAGGCATTTCGACGGGAATAACAATTTTTGCTCCTTCCATTATTCTGTCCTCAGTATTGCATGTAGATGTATTTTATACGACTTTACTTATCGGCGGAATTGTCGTGTTATACACCACTTATGGAGGTACTAAAGCTGTTTCCTATACCCAATTATTGCAAATGGGTATTATCTTCGGGGGGTTGCTTGCTGCTGGAATGATGGTAATACATTTTTTACCTTCAGAAGTAGGCTTTGTAGAAGCGCTGCACATTGCAGGGGCATCCAATAAAACTAATGCTATAGATTTTACACTTGATTGGAACAATCAATATACGGTTTGGACAGGTTTAATCGGCGGCTTCTTCTTACAACTTTCCTACTTTGGAACAGACCAAAGTCAAGTAGGTCGCTATCTAACAGGATCATCAGTCCGTGAAAGCCGTATGGGTTTACTGATGAATGGGCTTCTAAAGGTCCCGATGCAGTTTTGTATTCTGTTAATTGGGGTATTGGTTTTCGTATACTATCAATACAATTCCGCTCCGCTATTTTTTAATCCAACCGAAATACAAAAAATTGAAAACAGCGCGTATGGAGAAGAATACAAAAAATTGCAAGCAGAACAAGATTTACTAACTCAGCAACGCGTACAAATATTAAATAATCTACATCAGGCTAAATCTGAAAACAAGGAAGAGCATATAAAAGAAAACCAAGAACATTTAAAGTCTATAAATAAACAATCAAATGCGTTACGCGAATCCGCAATAAGTTTAATTAAAGCAAATGACAGCAAAGCAGAAACGAATGATAATAACTACATTTTTCTTTCCTTTGTTACTTCTGTTTTCCCCAAAGGCTTAATCGGATTGCTCATCGCCATCATTATGCTTGCATCCATGGGAGCCACATCCAGCGCAATTAACTCGCTTGCATCTACCACCGTTATAGACATCTATAAAAGACTTATCAATAAAAATGCTTCTGAAAAAAATTACTTAAATGCTTCACGATTGTGCACATTTGGATGGGGCGTTTTTGCTATTATCGTCGCTTTATTCGCAAACAAACTGGGCAATTTGTTAGAAGCAGTTAATATTTTGGGATCCCTGTTTTACGGGACTATTTTAGGAATTTTTCTAGTCGCTTTTTACTTTAAGAGAATTCGTGGAAATGCGGTATTCTGGGCAGCAGTAGGTACAGAAATAATCGTGGTCCTTATCTGGTTACAGGACTTTATAGCTTTCCTTTGGTTGAATTTGATTGGCTGTGTACTGGTTATTTTATTTGGATATTTTTTTGAAGCGATATTTTCAAAGAAAGCTACAGTAACGAATTCGGAAGTAGACTAATAATACTTCCTATACAAATCGTATAAAACAGCTCTATCTCTAGCCGTCAAAACACCATTTACTTCCGTACGAATAAATTTACGTTTAAAAGCACGAATAGCGGCTTCTGGATTGCTCATATCGTAACCAATAATCTTGAGTGCGTCCGTGGGATTAAAAGCAGTAGGAGGCTCAGGAAGGAAATCTTCATTATACCACACACCGAATCCTTTTTCTGCTAATATTTTCCAAGGGAAATTGACATTAGGATCATCTTTACGTGTTGGCGCAATATCCGCATGACCGATAAAGTTTAATTGAGGTATTAGATATTTAGATTTTAGGGTATCTAACAACACCAAAAGCGAATTAATCTGTGCTTCGGGAAAAGGTTCTCGACCATTATTATCCAGTTCAATCCCCAGTGACACCGAATTCATATCCGTAATCGTACCCCATTTGCTTTTACCTGCATGCCAAGCTCGGTCATAATCATTCAGCATTTGAATTACTTGCCCACCACGACCAATGACATAATGCGAACTGACTTTTGTATGTGCTAACTGAAACGTACGAACCGTTTGAGCCGTGCTATTTTGTGATGTATGATGAATAATAACATAATTAGGCTTGCGGTTGTCGTAATGAATAGCACTTGCCCAATCCGTGTTTTTATTGACACCCGCTCGCTTCTGCTCAATCAATTTTTCCTCGGGAGTCAATTCCTTAATAACTGAAATAGAAGGGAAATTAGGAAGCGTGTCCGCGCTAACTAGTAAGGTCGTGGTGCTTTCCCTTACAGACTTTGCTGATTCTTTAATAACCTGTGTTAAGGAATCTACTTTACTTTCAGTAGCCGCAATTAGTGGTTTCTGCTTCAGATCCTTCTTCGACCCACACGCACATAATTGCGTTACTAATAACAATCCTAATCCACCCCACTTCATCATTTTTACACTTATTATCTAGGTAATGAAAACAAAATACCCAATGCTAAACCTTGATTATATTGTACTTTACCACTTTGGTCAGAATCGTACACCAAAATACCATTCGCTGTAACATTAACCAGTTTGGTTATTTTAGCTGTTAACGTAAGATCCAATCTATTATCAGGATCACTCAACTTTTTATAATCCGCGAACAAATTGTATCTAGCCTTAAGATTTAAATTTTTTGACAAATCACGATCTAAATTGGCCGTAATCTGAAAAGCGAGGTCATTACGAAAATTTTCTCCTGGCTCCACACCATATACCGCACTTCCTCCCTCTTTAGGAGCGATTCTGTTATCTAATATTAAAGTTTGACGGGCAGTACCTGTACCAATACGAAGTGAAAATGTTTTATCAGGCTTATACTCCAAACCAAAAGACTCTGTAAAATATCCAGGGGCCATAAATGCGCTTATAGTATCAATTATTGCATCTTCCCCATCCACTTTTCCATATTTGTAACCTACATCAAACTGGGATTCAAAAGTAAATGAAAAATACAGCGCCCATTTTTCTGAAAATTTATGAGATAATTTATTATCCCAAAATATACGGTCGTTATTCTTTTTAGCTAACTGATCTTTGTTTTGAATCTTACCATATTTAAGATCTAATTCTGACACAAAATTGAAACGATCACGTGTATAATCGGCTTTATGCCAAAATAAACCCATCAAAGACATGGAATTTACACCTCCGGCATTCCAGTTATCACTAAAAGATGCTTGATTGGCATTCAATCCAAACTTTGTCCAATGCTTCCAATAATTAACCTCCAACCCCAACTTCGGAATAGGAACATTGATTTGCTTGATTGCATTTTCTTTAATTGTATCCGCATTGACAATCTTAGAATCTGGTTTCTCCCGCAAATCTTTAAGATTTACTTGTGCAAATGTGTGTGTACCAAATAGTGACACAAAAAGAATTAGGACAAAAGTTAGCTTTCTTAACATAATATAAACGTCTAATTTTCCAAATTTAAATCAATTTCCTTCAAATCTGGTAATGGCTTAATATATGGTATATGTTTAAAATATTCGTATTTCGTTTTAATGTATTTTACCAATTGATATCTATCTGCTGTCAGTACAAAATTATACTCCGGACGATAACGTATCATAAAATTATCTAGAGGCTCACCCTCTAATCCCGTCACCCCGCGTACAAGCTCTCTCGTGAATACAATATCAATATAATTATCTTCGTACTCCTTTTGAAAATACTTCGTTAGTCTACGGGCATTCTTACCTTCTCGACTAAAATAATTATATACCGCATCTATACTCAATCCTGCACCATTCTGACCCACAGAAACAAAATCTCCCGGATCCGCTAACCGATAAGCTTTATTATACTCCTCTCTACGACGAGCCAATATTTCCTCCGGAGAAACTCTACCCATTACTGTCACTGGAGCTATAGCTATAGTCTTTCTTTTTAAATTTATAATCAAAGCTTTGGCTCCTGCATATGAAATCGTATCGCCGTGATAATTTTCCTTATTAGCTATGATAATATCTCCAGGCTTTAGCGTCAGGTTAAACTCACCTTTACTGTTGTTATAAGTGTTCTCGCCTGTAGTTTTATTAACAATAAATACCTTTCCGATACGTTGCTTTGATTCCGCATCCAGCACCATCCCTCCTATACTTTCTTGAGCGATAGCCCAAGATTTGGGCAAACAACATAGCAATATAAATAGAATATGGTAGATATTGATTTTCACAAGGATAAAACTACATTATTATCCAATAATTTACCACTCTCTTAACATCTTTTCACTATTTGCTAATTACTAAAAGCTGACCTAGAGAAAGATTTTCCGAAGAAAGGTTATTTAATTGTTTAATTTGATCTACCGATACATTATACTGCTTTGATATACTATATAAAGTATTTCCAGTTTTCACTTCGTGAATGACCATCCGTACAGGAGATTTGATTTGTTCTGCCTGCACCACTTCACCTTTCTCTTCTTTCTTCTCAATCGTTGTTTCAACTTTTACCTCGCGAGCTATTTTCTCTGATTTACTTTCTGGCAAATCATATTTATATAACTCATATCGCTCGATCAAATCAATTAACAACTCAGGATACCGAGGGTTGGTAGCATAACCAGCTTCTTTCAATCCATAAGCCCAACCTTTGTAGTCATTCTTGTTTAAAGAGAATAATTTCTCATAGCGCTTACGTAATAAAAATTGCGAGTGATCTTTGAAGGACTGTTCTGGATTACTATACACCCTAAAACAGTCATTCGGATTGTCATCCGACTTGGTCATACTTGGACCTGTCCAAGTGCCTCCACATTTGATCCCAAAATGATTATTTGCTTCTCTTGCCAGGGTAGAATTCCCATTTCCCGATTCCAAAAGCGCCTGTGCCAATTTGATACTGGCTGGAATGCCGTACTTTTCCATTTCAGCAATAGCGATGCCTTTGAATTGATCAATATATGATAATCCTGAAGTGGAAGTTGGTTTTCGTACGGAAGTATTTGTGGTTCCAGGGGAATTCCTATTGGAGGTATTCGTCTGTGTCGAAGAAGGATTTTTTAATACTGTAGAAGATGAGCGACGTGTCGCACATGAACTCAATATTAAAGCTCCAAATAACAAATAAACAAGTAATTTCATTGGGGTTTTTACGGTTACGGAAATATTACTGAAGTTTATCGTATTGATCTAAATTGTACCTATTTATAGTGCCAATCACATGTGTTTTCCAAGATTTCGTCTGTGAATATCCCGAACGAGCAATTCCGTTCACCCATGCTTGGCAATTTTTGAAAGAATACTTGTCAAATAAATGTTCTGTAGACTTTCTTCTTTTTAACAAATCGATAAAATCCTTATATGATTCCATGACGGAAGCATAGCCTTTATATGCAGATTTAATCTGTTTGCTATTGTTTTTTCCCTTAATTCCAAAGTGATTATTTAAGTGCTTGGCTATACGACTATTGCCATATGCGCTTTCGTGAATAGCGACTGCCAAAATCACAGATGCTGGAACACCTGTTTCACGCATGAGTTGCTGTGCTACCTGTTTATGCTCGTTTATATAGCTTGTAGGACTAAATTTCTGTTGTCCAAATGTTGATGCTACACAAATTAAACATAAGATCATTATTAGCAACCCCTTGCTAATTAAAGATTTTTGCATAATCTCTTTTTTAGTTCAACCATTACTTTTTGCGCAACACAAAAAGCCCGTCTCTGATAGGCAGTATCAGTTTCTCCACACGAGTATCTGCTGCCAAAGTTTTGTTTAATTCTAAGACCTGTTTTGTTTGGTTGTCTGGATTCTCATCGAAAACCTTTCCTTTCCACAAAACATTATCTATCATTAAAATACCTCCAGAAGGAACACGATCTACTAACATGTCATAATAGATAAGATTTCTTTTTTTATCTGCATCTATAAAGACTAAGTCAAAATCTCCTTCCAATGTCGGAACAATCTCAAAAGCATCCCCTATATGGTAATGAATCTGAGAAGAATAAGGCGACTGACCAAAATAACCTTGCACGCGCTCTTGCTGCTCCTCGTTAATATCTATGGTGTGTAATTCACCATCAGTTTTCAGCCCTTCGGCCAGACACAAAGTAGCGTATCCTGTAAATGTCCCAATCTCTAAAACTCGCTTTGGAGACACCATTTTACTGATCATGGCTAATGCACGTCCTTGATAATGACCAGACATCATATGAGGCATTGTTTCCCTCAGATAGGTCTCTCTATTAATCTTTTTCAGCAATGCATTTTCTTCGTCACAAATGCTCTCCAAATAACTATTTACGCGCTCCTCGTTCTGAAACATAACCACAAAGTTAATAACTTATTTAAATTTCAGTCGATTTTTGTGCTATTACACAGACTTTAGATAATTGATTTAGTTTAATTTACGAATAAAAAAACCTGCATAATGCGTTTTATATGCAGGTTTTTAGGCTTTTAAATATGTATTAAAATACTAGTCTAAAGATGCTGTGATTAATCTTAAAAATTCGGAGCGTGTAACATCATTTTGAAATGCTCCCGTGAAGGCAGAAGTAGTAGTAACGGAATTTTGTTTCTGTACACCTCGCATTGCCATACACATATGTTTACATTCAATGACCACAGCTACTCCAGCTGGATTTAACGTTTCTTGTATACAATCACGAATTTCATTTGTCAAACGTTCTTGCACTTGCAAACGACGAGCAAAAGCGTCTACCACACGAGGAATTTTACTTAAACCTACGATATGACCATTTGGAATATAAGCAATATGTGCTTTACCAAAGAATGGCAACATATGGTGCTCGCACATTGAATAGACTTCAATATCTTTCACCACAACCATTTGGCTATAATCTTCTTCAAACATTGCGCTACGCAACACCTCGGCGGCATCAATATCGTATCCATGTGTCAAAAACTGCAAAGCTTTAGCTACACGTTCTGGAGTTTTGATCAGCCCTTCGCGTCTTGGGTTTTCGCCTAAAGCTTCTAAAATATCCGTATAATGATTTGCAATACGATCAACGTGCTGTTCATTATATTGGTCAATTTTTTTATAACCGTCCAATTCCTCATTGAAATCCGTAGGATTACTCATTTTATTGTATTTTGTTTGATTACTTTATTAATTGCCGAAATACTCGACGGAGTTATTTTCTGTTTCGTGTAGTCGTACACTATGCAAAAGGACATTATGCTGCTCAAAATGTGGTTTCAATTGATGAAAAATTTCTATCGCAATCACCTCTGTTGATGCCATTTTACCCTGCATAAAATCTACATCCAAATTGATATTCTTATGATCCAATTTATCAATAACATAGGTATTGATAATACTTTTCATGATTTTAAGATCAATTACGAATCCTGTTTCAGGATTTACTTCACCTTTCACAGTGACGTATAATTCGTAATTGTGACCATGCCAATTGGGGTTGGAACAATACCCGAAGACAGCCTCATTCTTCTGGGCAGACCATTCTTCCCGATGTAATTTATGTGCAGCGCAAAACCGCTCTCTTCGTGTGATATATATCATAACTACAAAGATACCTCAAAAAAATATAACTTAGCATTTCAAAACATAAGAAAATGAAGCCTTTGATTGTCGCTGCCACAAGATTTGAAATTTTGGACAATATACCGTTATTGGAAGAAAGAGAAGTTCCATATCTCATCACTGGAGTGGGGATGACTACGACAGCATTTGCTTTGGGTAAATATTTAGCTTTAAATCTAGATATATCGCATGTACTCAATGTAGGTATTGCGGGTTCATTTGATAGGAAAATATCTCTGGGAAGTGTGGTATCGATTGGTTCCGACACTTTTTACGAACTCGGGGCAGAAGATGGGGAAACGTTCATATCTATTGATGATTTGTGCTTCGGAAAAGGCACATTTACTTCCCAGAATAATTTGATCTTAGACCTCCCAATCTATGATGCAATTACCGTAAACAAAGTACATGGCAATGAAAGCAGTATTAGTAAAGTAGCGGAAAGACTTCCAAATGTAAAAATTGAAAGTATGGAAGGTGCCGCGGTGTTCTTTGCCTGTGGAGAGCAAAATATACATTGCGCACAAATAAGAGCTATTTCCAATTATGTAGAAAAAAGAAATAAATCAGCCTGGGAAATTGACTTAGCCATAAATAATCTAAACAATTGGTTAAGGAACTTCGTCCTAAATAATTATTAAGTATTCGCAAAAGCTTATCTAAAAATGACAAATATCATCGATTTCATCCCCTAATTTTGCGAAAATATCATTTTAAAATATTAGCTTTGCGTATTCTATAAAAATAAGACTATTTTACAGACTAATGAGAGAAATACAATTCAGAGAAGCACTTCGTGAAGCATTGAACGAAGAAATGCGTAAAGATGAAACTATATTTTTAATGGGGGAAGAAGTTGCTGAGTATAACGGTGCTTATAAAGTGAGCCAAGGTATGCTTGATGAATTCGGTCCTAAACGTGTTATTGATACTCCTATTGCAGAGCTTGGTTTCGCTGGTATTGCGGTAGGTGCTGCTACACATGGTCTTAAACCTATTGTAGAGTTCATGACATTCAACTTCTCATTAGTAGCAATTGATCAAGTTATCAACTCTGCTGCAAAAATTCGTCAAATGTCAGGTGGTCAATTGAGCTGTCCAATTGTATTCCGTGGTCCAACTGGTAACGCAGGTCAATTAGCAGCACAACACTCACAAAACTTTGAAAACTGGTATGCAAATACTCCAGGATTGAAAGTTGTCGTTCCTTCTAATCCGTATGATGCAAAAGGTTTATTAAAATCTGCTATAATTGATCCAGATCCAGTAATCTTCATGGAGTCAGAAGTAATGTACGGAGACAAAGGACCAGTTCCTGAAGAAGAATACTACTTACCAATTGGTAAAGCAAATATTATCCAAGAAGGTACTGATGTTACAGTAGTATCTTTTGGTAAAATGTTACCTCGCGTTGTAATTCCTGCAGTAGCAGAATTAGAAAAAGAAGGTATCAGCGTAGAATTAATTGACTTACGCTCTGTACGTCCAATTGATTATGCTACAATCTTAGAATCAGTTAAGAAAACAAATCGTCTAGTAGTGGTTGAAGAAGCATGGCCATTAGCGTCAATTTCTTCAGAAATTGCTTTCCACGTACAGAAAAATGCATTTGACTATTTAGATGCGCCTGTTACACGTGTTACTTCAGCAGACGTTCCTTTGGCTTACGCACCTACATTAGTAGAAGCTTCGTTACCAAGCATCGAAAAAGTTGTTAAAGCAGTAAAAGAAGTATCTTATTTGAAAAAATAAGCCGCTCTTAATAGATATTGAAAAAGGATAACTTAAATAGTTATCCTTTTTTTTTGCCCAATACAAAATCTATTTATCGGAAAATCATTATATTGTAGAAACAATTAAAAAATATGAGAAAATTAATCAACACACTTTTACTTTCCATTCTGGCATTAAGTGCTACCGCACAGCAAAAAATAACATTAAAATTAGCTCCAGAACTTAATAAGCCTGTAAAATATGAAATGGTAAATAAAATGGACGTGGAAGGTCCACAAACAGTAATGATGGATATGCTTATGCAAATGGATATGTCTTATTCCAAAGTTCAAGATTCACTATTAAATATTTCCGCAAAATATACGTATGTGAAGGTCGATATTGATGCAGGCCTCATGACTGCTACATATGACTCGAGCAAAGAGCCATCTACAGAAATGGAAAAAATGTTTGCTTCGCAATTCAAACCATTATTGGAAAATACATTGACTTATACGATGAACACTTTAGGTCAGATCAAAGAGGTGGACTTCCCTAATGTATCTGAGCAAATATTTGACAAATCATCCCTCAGCTCTTTGGGTACGACATACCCAAACCATAGCGTATCTATTGGAGACAGCTGGACAGCAGAAAATAAAATGGAACAGTTGGGTGTGAACGCAAAGTCTAAATTTACACTAACTGAAAAAAATGCTGAAGGATATAAAATAGAAAGTGTCGTTGATTTGGAAGACGCTACAGGTAATAAAGTAGGTACAACAACAGGCTACTTTATTGTAGATCCGAAAACTTTCGTGACCATCTCTTCTTCTACGGAAAGTAATATCTCCATGCAAGGAGCTACTATTAAAACCAAAACAGAATTAAAAGAAGTTAAATAAAAAATTAAAAGGGAGCATCAAATGATGTTCCCTTTTAATTTATATCTAATACTCAGAATTAAGCGTTAATTTCTGATTTGTATTCATCTGGAGATAAAAGAGCATCTATATCAGCTGGATTTGCTAATTTCACACGGATAATCCAACCTTCACCATATGGATCAGAATTCACTAATTCAGGAGATGCATCAATAGCTTCATTAATAGCCAAAACTGTAGCAGTAGCTGGCATGAAAAGATCAGACACAGTTTTTACTGCTTCGATTGTACCAAAAACATCATTAGCAGCTACTTCATCGCCAACTGTGTTGATGTCAACAAATACGATGTCACCTAATTCACGTTGTGCAAAGTCAGTAATACCAATTACGGCTTCATCACCTTCTACACGAATCCATTCATGATCCTTTGTGTATTTTAATTCTGCTGGAAAATTCATTTTATAATCGTTTTTTTTCAAAAATATCATTATCATTTGACAATAGCAAAAAGGAATATCTTAATTTTAGCGCATGAATAATCAAATTTTGAAGCTCTATACCATCAGTCAGAAAAACAATCGATTGATTTTGGGTCTTATGTCTGGAACATCTTTGGACGGTCTCGATATTGCCTTATGTAAAATAAAAAATACAGGAATTGACACCCAATTAGAGCTGATTCAGTTTGAAACTATTGATTATGAAGATGATTTTAGAAAGAATGTGCGCAAGATATTTGCAAAGCGACAAATCGATCAGCAAGAACTGTGTGGCATTAATGCTTACATTGGACAAGTACATGCAGAACTTATTAATAAAGCATTAGAAAAATGGAATATGGCGCCTTCAGAAATAGATTTAATTGCGAGTCACGGTCAAACGGTGTACCATGCTCCACAAATTTTAACCAAAGATTATTCCTTACCCAATAGCACCCTTCAAATAGGAGACGCCGACCATATAGCCGTAAAAACAGGTATTATTACAATTTCTGATTTCAGGCAAAAACACATTGCAGCAGGTGGCGAAGGTGCTCCTCTTGCCGCGTATGGCGATTATTTATTATTTACAGATCAAACAGAGAACCGCATTCTTTTAAATATTGGCGGAATTTCTAATTTCACATTCTTACCTCATGGCGCTTCTGAATTGAAAGCTTTTGCTACAGATTTAGGTCCAGGCAATACCATAATGAATCAGTATATGAAGAAGCATTTCAATGTAGAAATGGATCGTGATGCGCTAATTGCTTCCAAAGGAGAAGTAAATTATGAATTACTGACAGCATTAATGAAGGAGGAATTTTTGACATTAGAATTTCCTAAAACCACAGGTCCCGAATTATTCAATTTAGCCTATTTAGAAGAACTGCAGCTCTCAACAAATACAGGCAACCTTTCTAAAGAAGATGTTATGGCTACGCTCAATGCTTTTTCTGCACGAGCAATAATAGACGGAATACTTAAAGTATCTGAGGGATTAGATAATGTAGCAGTATACGTAAGTGGTGGTGGGTTACACAATCCACTATTGTTGCAAAATATTAAGAATGGATTACCGCAGTATAAGGTAACATCGATTGATAATATTGCTATGAATCCAGATGCTAAAGAAGCTTGTTTGTTTGCTGTATTAGCAAATGAAACAATAGCAGGATCACCTGATAATGTTAAAAACATAAAAGATTCTCCTGCTATATGTATGGGTAAAATTAGTTTACCGTATTAGTTTTTTGCTACTTGATATTCCCGTGAAGTGGTAAATGTTCTTCCAAACATATCACGCACGCGGAATTCTATAGTATGTTTGCCAACTGCTACATCCGAAGGAACCGCAGCCTTCCAGATATGTGTGCTTAAGTTTGGATCATTAGGCCGTAAGCCTTTGAGTAAGGTTTCTGAAGTATCCCATTTCAAAACCTCTAACAACAAGTGCGGGTCATAGGTTTCTGTACGCTTCATCAGTACCCATTTTCCGCCATCCACACGATAGTCAATAGTATCTTTTTCACCGCCTAAATAGTAATTGACATACATGCTGGCCTTCGAATTTTTCTTTTTCTCTGTCACTTTTGGTAAAAAGATTCCCATTCTCTCGTCTTTTGGAGCATTGCTGACATGATAATCCAATTCATATTTATTGCCTTTGAAAGTTACTACAGCATATCCTTTTTTAGTTCCATCCACCATAGTGGTAGGCGGCACACCTTTTTCATCCAATTCGCCCGTATACCAGCTTCCGCTAGTTGTACCCACATTATAATGATGGTGAGGTTGCTCTTGTTGCCAACCCAACGTTTTATCGATGAAGATCTGCTTTTGATAATGCGTATGAGCGGACATTGAAAACGTATAAGGGAAATCCTTCAATGCCTTAAATAAACGTAAATTATCTTCTTCACGAATAGCGTGTTTTCCATTATTTACTAGAGGAATATGTGCACAGATTACTACTAAATAATCTTTAGGTACATACTTCAAGTCATTTTCAATAAACTCTAACTGATCTTCGCGCAATCCGCCAATATATTTTTTAGCCGCATCCTGTCCCTGATACAATACATCGTCCAGAAACAAGAAATGGACTTTACCCTTGTTGAAGGAGTAATTATTGGGACCAAAATGCGCTTTAAAACTAACATCTGCTAAAGAATCACTTGGCACATCATAGTTCTCATCATGATTACCCATTACTTGATACCATGGCAAGCCAATATCTTTCATGACATTGATGTACGGATCAAACAAATTTGGATCATTTCCAACCAAATCACCTAAACTGATTCCAAACTCATAATCTTTCACGCCTTTTAGCTCCTCCACTACCCCTCTTTTGAGGTAATCGACTTCGGTCATATTGTAAACTTGCGGATCGCCAAACACAATTATTTTATACTCTTCTTTCTCTTCTATTGGATGCAATGGAAAATCTACAGACTTTGGAAGAGGACCAGTCGGATCCACACCTTTGTACTTTAATTTTGGAGCACCTTTAGGATTATGTATATAATAAAATTGAGGTAGGTTATTTTCATTTACAGGAGTCATATACCCCGAAGGTTTTACCACGAAAAGAATATTGTCTTCTCCGACAGGCAATTTATATTCCCCTTTGCTATTGGTTTGGACGACTTCTCGTCCATTGGATACGGCTACGTTCGGTAATACTTTTTCCTTCTTATCTCGCTTTCCATTTCTATTACTGTCTTCAAAGACTATCCCTTTGGCAAATTGCTGCGCAGAGGCCTCAAATGAACATAGAAATAAGCTTCCCCAAAAAGCATACTTTATTAATTTGTTTTTCATAATGATTAGTAGGTATTAAAATTAGATATCTATAGCTTCATGAATAAAATTTTTGAAAGGTAAGGTGCGTTGGAATATTTGTACAATGTCTTCTAATGCAAAAGCTTTCAAGAGATCACGATCTTCCAAAGGCTTGAATATGATAAAGCTCTTAAGCTTCAGATAATCTATTGCATCATTATCCTCGGAATATCCAACTGGCGGACGAACCAACTTATCCTCTTGTGACAAATCAGCCACGGTCCAATTACCTGCTGATAAAGCTTGTTCGAACGCTTTTAGATTATAGTCAATTTCCTGACGAATACTTTCCAAATGTTCTTTCTTTGGTCGCCAATAACCCACCGCAACAAAAGAATTGCTTGGTCCAATATGGATATAATACTCTGGCCCATCCAGTTTACGTCCATCCACAGAAATCCCAGCAGCAAACCAAGTCTTGTAAGGAGACTTATCTTTTGAAAATCTTACATCTCTATAGATCCTAAACAAGCATTTTTTTGCTTGAATAGACTCATCAATATGCGGATCAAAAGCAGAAAGCTTATTAATCAAGGTTTGAATAAAAAGCTCTACGTTATCTTTTGCCTTCTCATAATCCTCTTTATGTGCATTGAACCATTCTCTATTATTATTCTCTTGTAGAGTTTTCAGAAAATCAAAAGTAGAAGCTGCTATATTCATATTATTGTAGCATTAGTAAAAACAAAAAGACTAAAGGTGCTGCTATTAATAAACCATCGAATCTATCCAACAATCCGCCATGTCCCGGTAAGATATTACCTGAATCTTTGACACCTAGACTGCGCTTTAGCATGGATTCCACCAAATCACCCAACGTACCGAATATGCCTATAATAGCTGCCATGGTAACCCATTCCCATTTCGCCAAAGAACCAAAATATTGCTCCAAATTTAACGCAATCAACATTGCAAATAGGACACCTCCGATGAAACCTTCCCAGGTTTTATTGGGAGAAATGCGTTCGAAAAGCTTATGCTTTCCAAAACTTCTTCCCGACAAATAAGCTCCTGTATCGTTCGCCCATAGAATAATCAAAAAACCTAAAGGAATATAATGGTTAAAAGTGCCTGAAATAAAGCCTAACGCCACAAAGAATAAAAATGGCATACAGGCATAGATAATACCCAATATGGTATACGCAATATCATTAAAGGGCAACTTGCTCTTTTGATATAAGCTCACAATAAAAATTGCTGCGAAAAAAGGAATAAACAACCAAACGAACTTAAATGGAATGATGCCTATACAATGAATGCCGATTAAAACCGCCAAAACAAGAGCAGACAACATGCCCAAAATAACATTAGGTTTATTGTCTTCGGATTTGACAATTCCATAAAACTCATACAAAGCTCCAATGCCGACTAAACTGAAAAATATAGTAAATACAACTTCACCCAATAGCAAAGCCCCAATCAGAACAATGATAAAAAATAGTCCAGTAATTGCTCTAGTTAGCATTGTCCTCCTCCGTAAAAGATGCACTATTAATCAATACATTCGCAATAGCTTCGTCTGCTTCATTTACATACAATTCGATTTTGCCAAATAGATAAGAGGAATCCTGCTTATTTATCAGAACAGCCGCTATATCATGTTCCTCCAACATTTGTTTCACAATTTCTGCTTCTAAAGCTTGTGTATACGTACGAACTTTAATCCAGCCCTTCTCCATAGTTAATATTTGATTTCGATTTTTTATAAAACAATAAAGCGATTGCTGTAGTCAGCAACAAACTGCCAAGATACACAAATATAGGGTAGTTATCGTAAGACTGTAGGTCTTCAAAAGACTTACCTTGTGTGGTATAATAATAAGCTAAAATGGTTACAGTAGCATTATTCACAAAATGCCCCACTATAGGAACCCAAATATTATTTGTCCAAATCAACATATAACCGAAAAATGCTCCCAACAGTACACGTGGGAAAAAGCCAAAAAATTGCACATGAATCGCACTAAAAATAATGGCTGTAATCCAAATTGCTAGATGTTGATTTTTTACGATTCGTTGCAAAATATGCATGACACTACCTCTGAAATAATACTCCTCGGCAATAGCAGGGAATACTGCCAGCACAATGATATTGATAAATAGCAATCCAATACTATCGACCATAACGATGTTTCGTATCAAATCATTTGAAGCGTCTTCCTGCGTACGCATCCAGTTCTCCACGCCTTTAAGTCCTTCGGGCAAGGTCATATTCGCATTCCATTCACCTATGAGTCCCATCATTGGACCAAAAGCCAATAGACCAGCAATAGCTAAAATATAGAATAGGTTATTATTCCTATTCTCCGAAGGAAAATAAAGGTTGTAAGGTTCTCTTTTTTGAAGAAAGATCGCGGGAAGGTAAAATGTTCCAAATGTACTCGAAGCCAATAAAGCATAGACAAAAAATGGCGTATTCTGCAGAGCAGATAAATCACCTCCACTCGATAAAAAACTTTGCGCATTGGCGTTGGTCAACAAACCTAGCACAATAACTAAAATTTGAATACTTATACTACAAGCAAACGTCAGCAAGAGCAACAATAAAATAGACTGCCACGGCGAATGCTGTTTTTCCAAAAAATCAATCATTGGATAAAGTTATACAATATTTATTAATGAAAAAGGGACTTTTCAGTCCCTTTTATTATGTTTTTATTAATTGACACGAATTGGATCGGCAGGCTTCTTGATTTCCTTATATGGATATGTTTTCATTTCTTCTAGCAATAGTTGAACAGTTCTTTCCAATTGAGGATCTCTTCCTTCCAACAAATCCTTTGGCATCTGCTCCACAAAAATATCAGGTGCAACACCTTCATTTTCGATGATATAATTGCCTTTTAAGTCAAAAACACCAAAGTTTGGAGAAGTAATACTTCCGCCATCCAAAAGTGAAGGATAGCCAGAAATACCAACCAAAATACCCATGGTAGTACGACCAACTAATTTACCTAATCCTTTGTAACGGAACATATATGGCATCATATCGCCTCCAGAACCAGCATTTTCATTGATAATCATCGCTTTAGGACCATAAATACCGTTACCTGGTGTAGTAAACGATTTACCATCGCGGATCCCCCAGCCTGCAATTAAATCGCGAGACAATAAATCAATCACGTAATCTGCTACTGAACCACCTCCATTATTACGCTCATCCAACAACAATGCTTTTTTGTCCATTTGCGAGAAATAATAACGGTTAAAGTTGGTATAACCTTCTCTACCTGTATTTGGCATATAGACATAAGCAATCTGACCATTACTCAACTGATCAACTTTTTTGCGATTAGCTTCAATACGATCGGTTTGACGTAATTCTATTTCTTGTCCAAAAGAAATTGGTTTTACGACCACTTCACGCGCTCCATCTAACGAAGGCTTGCTGTTAATTTTCAACACTACTTGTTTGTCAACTTTATTTTCAAGCAATTTGTAAAGATTCACCTCTGGAGAAAGTTTAACTCCATTTACAGCTACGATGTATTGACCCTCTTCGATATTCAATCCAGGAGTAGCTAAAGGAGCTTTGAAAGAAGGATTCCATTCCAATGTGCTAAAGATCTTGTTAATCTTGTAGACACCATTTACATATTCTAAATCTGCACCTAATGTCCCTGTACTCACAGAAGGACTTGATGGTTGATCTCCTGGATAAATGTAAGCGTGCCCCACCACTAGTTCACCCATCATTTCATTCAACAAATAACCCAAATCCGAACGGTGATTTACATAAGGAACAAACTTCTCATATTTCGCTTTCACCGCTTTCCAATCCGCACCATGCATATTTTCAACGTAGAAATACTCTTTCTGCATCGCCCACACTTCATTGAAAATTTGTTTCCATTCCGCTGCAGGATCTACTTCAATTTGAATATTGTCAATATTTACTTTACCAGAATTAGGCGCTGGTTTTTGTCCCGCTGTTGCGATATAATAATCACGCCCCGATCGGTAAAGCATTTTCTTACCATCGGCACTGATCACAAATGGTCCTCCGTTTTCAACTAATGTTTTATCCTCAGCCTTTTCTAAATCATATGCACCGATAATTCCGCCTCTTCTGTAAATCAGGATATTCTCTACATTACCATCCAATGTATAATACCCTGGTTGCAATGGCAATGCTATAATACGTCTATTGATATTATCAAAATCGACTTCTAGTTTTTTCACCTCAGGTTTCGCTGGCGTTTCTGGCTTTTTAGTTGCAGATTTTTTATCGTTTTTCTTTTCCTCTGTTTTCGGTTCCTCTTTTTTCTCCTCCTTTTTATCTTCTTTTATCGCTTCTTCATCGCTTTCGGTTTTGAAGATTGTAGGTGTCTTTTTGGACAATATAAAAGCATACACATTGAAAACCGGATTACGATCGTATGCTGACATGTGTAAACCAGAATTGCTTAACCCCACATTAGTACTTGCTGTAAAGAATAAATATTTACCATCTCTACTGAAAGTAGGCTGTCCAGCATAAGACATTCCATCCGTAACCTGTTGTGCAACTTTCGTGTTCAAGTTGTACATAAAGACTGCCGAAAGACCATTACTTAACGTCTTTTCATAGGCTAACCATTCGGAATCAAAAGACCAAGAAGGTGAAAAATTGTTTCTCGTTCTTCCGGTTTGCGAAGCTAATTTGTCCGAATCAACAGCTACCACTTTTTTGCTATCGATATCCACATAAAAAAGATTTAAATGGGCATCACAGTAGACTAATTTTTTGCTATCTGGTGACCATACAGGTTCAAAATAGAAAATGTCTTTACCTAAATCGATATAAGTCGGTTCTTCTACAGCTTTCTGATCACGCAAAACCAATTGATATTTACCATTGGCATCTGACAAATACGAAATCCATTTCCCGTTGGGTGACCATGCAGGAAACTTCTCATGGCTACCGGGTGCATTGGAAATATTACGCGCTTCCCCTTTTTCTTTTGGTACTGAAACGACCTCACCCCTAGATTGAAATAATACACGTTGGCCCGTAGGAGAAATGTTAAACTCACGAATATCATCACGCACTTGTACATATTTCGAGCGTTTGTACATTGGATCTGCCGCAATAGCAATTTTCAATGTATTAACTTTCTTACTTCCTGTTTCTAATAGGTGAATACGACCGGCTTGCTCGAAAACAATTTCGTTTCCTCTTCCTTGCAACGTACGCACATCATAATCTTTGAAATTTGTAAGTTTTTCGACCTTTTTTGAATGGGTGTCATAACTGAATACATTTACCACTTTATCTCTATCTGACAAAAAGTAGACCTTTGAGCCTAACCACACTGGTTTTACGTCATTGCATCTATCTCCTGGAATTACTTCCACATTCTTAGTCTGCGTATCAAAAACCCAAATCGAAACCATACCACCGCCGCGGTAGCGTTTGAAGGCTACACGATCGCGCTCAGTTGGATCAGAATTTTTGATATAAGCCCAATAACGGCCATCTGCCGAAGGGGATCCCTGAAAGGCTTCTGGCATCATCAATGGTATATCCACAGCCGAATTTGTGCTGGTTTTGTATAATCTCGAACTTAAAGAATACTGAAATTCACGAGTCGTCGTGAAATACACTTCATTATTATTCAACCAGCCACGAACTACGTCTGCTGCCGGGTGAAAAGTTATTCTTTTGGGTTCTCCTCCATACACCGGTATGGTATAGACATCATTATTTCCATCGTAATTTCCAGAGAAAGCAATTTGCTTGCCGTCTGGTGAAAATATAGGATTACTCTCTACCCCGGGATTGGTAGTAACCCGTCTTGGATTAGCGCCGTTTTTCTCAGCAACCCAAATGTCACCGCCATACACAAAGGTAAGATGCGTATCACTGATGCTTGGACTACGAAGTAAAAGGGTTTCCTCTTGTGCCTTGGAAGGAGAAATGCTGGTGATACTTAATGCGACACCGAGCATAATAGATAGCTTATTTAACATTTTATGGCAATATGTGGTTATTTAACTCAAATATAAATGAATTAAACAATAAGCTTTGGCATATAACCAATATGTTGCAAAAAAAAGAGGTAAAACCTTATCGATTTTACCTCTTCTTATTTCGAATTAATTTCTTAATCTTCAGATGAGATCTCTTCGTCTACTAAAATACGACCACAGTGCTCACAAATGATCAATTTTTTACGTTGACGAATTTCTGATTGCAATTGAGGCGGTATCTTGTTGTGACAACCTGAACAGCTATCACGTTCAATTGAAACCACAGCTAAGCCATTACGGTAAGAACCACGCAGCTTATTGTATACCTTCAACAAACGCTCTTCATTGTTTTGAGAAGCCGCTTCTGCTTTTTGCAATAATGCTTCTTCTTCGATTTGAGTTTCAGAAGCAATAGTTTCTAACTCTTGTTTCTTGATCTCTAATTCACCTTTAGCATAATCCAAGTTACCTTGCGCTTTCTCGTAAGCCTCAGTTTTGTTTTTAATTTCAAACTCAGCTTCTTTGATGCGTTTTTCGCAAACTTGAATTTCTAAACCTTGAATTTCGATTTCTTTAGAAATAGCGTCGTACTCACGATTGTTTTTTACTTCATTCAATTGTCCTTCGTATTTTTTGATCGCTGCTTGCGCATCTTTGATCATATTTTTACGTTTTACAATTGAATCTTCTAAATCGTCTAATTCAACTCTGATTTTTTCAAGACGAGTTTCCAACCCAGCGATTTCATCCTCTAAGTCAGCTACTTCGATAGGAAGCTCACCACGTACTTGGCGAATCTTATCTATTTTGGTGTGGATCGATTGCAACGACCACAATGCCTTTAATTTTTGTTCTACGGTTTGTTCCATTAACTGTAGTATTTTATTGGATTTGTGTCTATTTCTGTCAATAGGACAGCAAAGTTAACAAATTTTTTCCGAATTATTTCTAATAATAATTCTTGCGTAAATTGTTCGGATTCATAGTGTCCTATATCGGCAATGATAATATCATCTTCGGCATCGAAGAATTCATGGTATTTGTAGTCTGCGGTGATAAAAATATCCGCCCCAGAACGTTTAGCCTCATTTAATAGAAAGCCACCAGCACCGCCACAAACTGCTACCCTGGCAATTTTTTTGTCCAAAAGATGAGTATGACGAATAACATTCAATTTTAATTTATCTTTCAGATAAGCCAAAAAATCTTGAGCATCCATTGGCTCGGCCAAATTTCCGATAGCTCCCGATCCTACATATTGCAATTTATTATCCAAGGTAATAGTATGATACGCCACCTCTTCATACGGATGAGCCGCCAACATACTGACGATGACCTGTCTTTCGATTTGTGCAGGAAATATGACTTCAATTTTTGTTTCTTCTACACGTTCCTGTGTTCCGATCTCTCCGATTGCAGGAATTGCCCCAGCCAATGGACGAAATGTGCCGTATCCAGCCGTATTATAACTGCATTGATCGTAATCGCCTATACTTCCAGCTTCAGCTTCAAACAAAGCCTGACGAACCTCCTCCACATTAGCGCGTGGAACATAGACCACCAATTTCTTTACCAAACCTGATTTTGGACTTAAAATAGCTGTGTTTTCAAGCTCTAGTTTTTCTGCAATCTTTGAGCTCACACCTCCCAATACATTATCTAGATTTGTGTGGATCGCATACAAAGCAATATTATTTTTAATTGCCTTAATAACTGTACGCTCTACATAATTCTTGTTATTGAATTTTTTGAGACCTTTAAATACAATAGGATGATGCGAAATAATAATATCACAACCTTTTCCAATGGCTTCATCTACTACTTCTTCAGTACAATCCAATGAAATTAATGCCTTGCTCACCTCGTCATTAGGATTCCCTACGATCAATCCCGAATTATCATAAGATTCCTGATAAGCTAATGGGGCGATGGATTCTAAATATGCTGTAATTTCTCTAATTTTCATAAACGTTTGATCTAATCAAAATCAGTATAGTCTTGCTCCAACAATCGGTTAAATTCTCTAATTTTTAAAGAATATAACAACAGGGATATGGAGGAAAGAATAAAGATGATAAAAAATACAAATCCTGGTAATGGGAAATTTAATGCGAGAAAACTCCATGCGAAAATATTCCCATTCTTAAATGCTGGATTTTCTTCTACAGCGACTTTCTTGTCAAAGAATTCATTATTCAAGGAGTCACTAAATTTACGAGCAACAACGAAATTCCAATATATATTAAAGAATGGCAACAATAAAAGCCATACCTGTTCCGGATGAATACAGCGATTCTCTGCTTTTATTTTAATTAGTGAAGACCTTAATTGCCAGCATACAACAATTAAAAGAATCAAAAAACCTAGAAACGCGAGGGAAATAACAAATAAATACGGCTCTAATAATTTATACTCTGGGCTATTGATGATCTCTTCCATTATTACTTTTCTTCTAACAATATAGCGACTAACTCGTTTAATTTATCTATTTGAGGATTGTGTGAAGCTTCAAGCTCGACGATTTTCCAATTTCTTTTTTTAGCCTTTTCATAAAAAGAATAAAACTGATCTTTCTCTTTTCCACCTTTATTATTCTCATACGTGAAAATGTAAGTAATTGGACGCTTTGAAAGCTTTTCAGCAGAATAATTCAAAGGCTGCATAAAAGTTTTAATAGGGTGCGGTACATCACGTGGAGTCTTTGTCGTATCCTTAACCCAAGCCGGAACGACCACGCCATCTTTCACATCGAAAGAATTACCGGCAGTGGATTCATCCATGCCTAATGCCTGAACGGCAGACTGCCGTTCGTCTGGAACAATCGCATCCAAATAAATCACCTTCTTAATCCTTTCTGGAATACTGTCCGCGACGCCTGTTACCACCATTCCACCATAACTATGCCCTACTAGGATTACATCATTTAAGTTTTCGAACAAAATAGTATTAACGACATCTGTAATATGTGTCGTAAGATTCACTTCATTTTTATATAAATGATGACGCTCACCCAAACCAGTCATGGTCGGCCGGTAAACTATTTGTCCGTTTTGCTGCAATTGTTCTGCTGTATTCTTAAATTGCCATGCTCCACCCCACGCTCCGTGCACAATAACATAAGTGGATTGAGCGTACGAAACTGTAAATGTAAACAGGATCAAAAGCAGTGTGAAAAGTGTATGATGTCGCATAATTAAAAATACAAATAGTTAAGCAAACAATAAAAAAATAGCAGGTATCTTATGCAAATCTATAGTAGTACTTTTCCATTCTGCAATAGTTTTAGTTAGAATGATTTCATCCTTAGCGGTAAGATTCACAGCAATACACAATTTGGTAGATGGCTTTCCTATACGCAATAATTCGGTCAAAAGCTGATTGTTCCGAAAAGGCGTCTCTATAAATATCTGTGTCACCTTTTCTCGTAAGCTTTGATTTTCCAAATCTTTAATCTTCTTTGATCGATCCCCTTTATCTATAGGCAAATATCCATGAAATGTAAACTTTTGCCCATTAAACCCGGAACCCATCAAGGCCAATAAAATGGAGCTTGGTCCCACCATTGGAATAACCTGAATTCCTCTTCTATGCGCTTCCATCACCACATCTGAACCTGGGTCTGCAACAGCTGGACAACCCGCTTCAGACATTAAGCCAAGATCTTTTCCTTTCCTCACATGGGCAAATACTTTATTGTAATCCATTTTGTCACGCGCATGCTTCCCATAATCATGGATAGTGAGTTGACTTTGAGGAATAGTTAGTCCTGCAGCCTTTAAGAATTTGCGAGCTGTCTTCTCATTTTCCACCACGTACTCATCTATTTTATTGATGATATCATGATGAACCAATGTGTAAGATAATGGTTCTGCACCTTCTGAAAGTGGCACAGGAATTAAATAAAGTTTGCCTTGTTGCATATGCAAACCTAAAAAGAAAAGTCGAGATATAGGACTTTAGCGAGGGCTAAAAATATTTGGGCATAGGAAATCTGTTCATGGATTTTCCTAAAGAAACACCTAAGGAGATTTCATGTGTTCCATTATTCATGCCTGCAATTTTATTCAAACTATGCTCGAAGGAATAACCTATGCGCAGTTTAGAACTGGTATATAACTGTGTGAGCAATCCTATGGATTTATAGGAAGTGAATTTGGATAAAGGTAAATCGTCATACTCCCGATCGAATATTCTGGAACGAGAACGATATGCTGCTCCAATCCAAAACTTCTCATCAAATATCACCATCCCATTGATATCAAAAGCCGTAGGACCTATTAAATCGTCCTTAATCAAAATACTCGGTCTAAAGATCAACCCCTCTGAAACATTCAATGCGGCTCCCGTCATGATATATGCATGGGTATTCCTGTACAATCCTTCCAAAGAATTTTGATTGTAAACAAAATCTTCGCGACTATCCGATCTAGAAAATAAATCATGTACCGCAAAACCAATATAAAATTTCGGATGGTAATAAAATGCACCTAAGCGGATATCAGGTCGCCATGTAGTTATCATTCCGCGAGGAATGTAAGGATCATTTTCGTCAATATATACTAAATCATTTCCATTGAGGCTGTATTGTGTGGCTCCTCCGGCGATTCCTAAACTCAACCGCTGAGTGTCATCATCGTCTATTTGTAAACGTAGCGCATAGCTCACAAACATAGAAGTTGCAGATTGAACACCAATTTTGTCGTAAGCTAATTGCAATCCCGCGCCATGTCGCTTTCCTATAGGATCCAAAATACCATCTACAGAAGCATAACCTGACCTCGGAGCGCCATTAATGCTTGTCCATTGCGAACGTATCCCCATTTGCGCAAACCACATTTCCTTATATCCCACATAAGCGGGATTAATCTGAGCAGCATTGAAAACATGCTGCGCAAAAGGAATATATTGCTGGGCTTTGGAAGTATTAAAGTGTAAAATTAGCAATAGATAAATAAGGATTATCCTACATCCAATTCTCATGGTTAACTAAAGTTTTCATAATTGATATTAATTTTAAAGATAACATTTTAAAATAAAGAAAGGCTTGCAAAATTTTGCAAGCCTTTCACTTATATATGTAAGAGCAAATATATTATGCGTATTCTTCGATTGAAGGACAAGAACAGATCAACATTCTATCTCCTTGCGAATCATTCACACGACCTACTGAAGGCCAGAATTTAGCTACTTTTAAGTAAGGAAGTGGGTAAGCCGCCGTTTGACGTGAATAAGGTCTATCCCACTCGTCACCTGAAACTACCGCAGCAGTGTGAGGAGCATTTTTTAAGACGTTATTTTCTTTGTCTACTTCACCTGCTTCTACTGCAGCGATTTCTTGACGAATAGCAATTAACGCATCACAGAAACGGTCTAATTCTGCTTTTGACTCCGATTCTGTTGGCTCAACCATCAACGTACCTGCTACAGGGAATGATACTGTTGGCGCGTGGAAACCATAATCCATTAAACGTTTAGCAATATCACCAACCTCTACACCAAAGTTTTTGAAAGCACGACAATCTAAAATCATCTCGTGTGCACAACGACCATTCGCTCCTGCATAAAGAACTGGGTAGTGACCTTCTAAACGAGCTTTGATATAGTTAGCATTTAAGATAGCGGTTTTAGTAGCGTCTGTTAAACCTTCAGCACCCATCATAGCGATGTAAGAGTGAGAAATTAACAAGATAGAAGCCGAACCAAATGGAGCTGCTGACACAGCAGTGATTCCTTGCTCGCCAGAAACCTCTACCACCTTATGATTTGGTAAGAAAGGTACTAAGTGTGCTGCCACACCGATAGGACCCATACCAGGACCACCACCACCGTGTGGAATACAGAACGTTTTATGTAAATTCAAGTGACATACGTCAGCACCGATGAAACCAGGACTAGTCAAACCAACCTGCGCATTCATGTTCGCACCGTCCATATATACTTGACCACCATTTTCGTGGATAATATTACAGATTTCGATGATAGTTTCTTCAAATACACCGTGAGTCGATGGGTAAGTAACCATCAAAGAATTCAAGTTGGCAGAATGCTCAATAGCTTTCTCTCTCAAATCTTCAACATCGATATTACCTTTGTCATCCGTTTTCACAACGACAACTTTTAGACCAGCCATAGAGGCTGAAGCTGGGTTAGTACCGTGTGCGGAAGCTGGAATCAAACAGATGTTACGGTGACCTTCGCCACGGCTTTTGTGATAAGCATCGATTACCATCAAACCTGCGTACTCACCTTGAGCACCTGAGTTTGGTTGGAACGACATTTTAGCAAAACCTGTGATTTCTGACAACCAATCATTCAACTCATTGATCAATTGCATGTAACCCGAAGTTTGGTCTGCTGGCGCGAATGGATGTAAACCACCAAAACGAGCCCAAGTTACGGGAACCATCTCAGTTGTAGCATTCAATTTCATTGTACATGAACCCAATGGAATCATCGAGTGGCACAACGACAAATCTTTAGCTTCTAAAGATTTGATATAACGCAACATCTCATGCTCTGAATGGTACGAATTAAAGATTGGGTGAGTCAAATAATCAGTATTACGTACCAATTCCGTTGGAATAGAAGTACCTAATTCATTTGCCAAATCTTCTAAATCCAAATCATCTTGTAATTTGCCTTTTACTTTAGCGAATACACGTACGATTGTTTCAATATCTTGGAAAGTAGTCGTTTCATCGATAGAAATTCCTACAGTTCCTTCGTTGTAATAGAAGTTTAATTCATTATTTAATGCCTCAGATTTCAAGCCATCAATTTCTTGACCTACGTTGAAACGTAATGTATCGAAATAAGTTTTGTTGACTTGCTCATAACCTAAAGCTTGGATAGCTTTATCAGCTAATTTAGCCAAGTCATTGATACGCGTAGCAATGTTCTGAATGCCTTTCGGACCATGGTAAACCGCATAGAACGATGCCATAATCGCTAATAATGCTTGTGCTGTACAGATATTCGAAGAAGCTTTATCACGACGGATATGTTGCTCTCGAGTTTGCAAAGCCATACGCAATGCATATTCGCCGTTTGAATCTGAAGTCACACCAATGATACGACCTGGGATATTACGTTTGTAAGCATCTTTAGTCGCAAAGAATGCAGCGTGAGGACCACCAAAGCCCATTGGCACACCAAAACGTTGTGAGTTACCCACAACTACATCAGCACCCCATTCGCCTGGAGGCGTCAATAATGCTAATGACATTAAATCTGCAGCCACACATACTGTAATATTTTTAGCGTGTGCCGATTCAGCTAATTTTTTATAATCCGCCACTGTTCCGTCAGCTGCTGGATATTGAACAAAAACAGCAAATACATCATCCGCCAAATTCGCTTCAGTAACATCAGCCACTCTCAATTCTACACCAAATGGAGTAGCACGAGTAGTCAATACATCTAAAGTTTGAGGGAATACATTTGGAGAAACCAAGAATACATTCGCAGCTTTGTTTTTGCGCGCTGAATACAACATAAACATTGCCTCAGCAGCAGCAGTACCTTCATCCAACAAAGAAGCATTAGCAATTTCTAAACCTGTAAAATCAGAAATTACAGTTTGGAAATTTAACAAAGCTTGTAAACGACCTTGCGCAATCTCTGCTTGGTAAGGAGTATATTGTGTATACCATCCTGGATTTTCGAATACATTACGTTGAATAACACCCGGAAGAACAACATCATAATATCCTTGACCGATATACGATTTGAAAACTTTATTCTTCTCAGCGATTTGTGCTACTTTCTCCAAATAAGCTACTTCGCTTAATGCATTTGGAAGATTCATAGCTTTTCTTCTGATCTGAGCTGGAACTGTTTGTTCAATCAACTCATCTAAAGAAGCTACACCCAAAAATTTTAACATCTCTTCGGTTTGTGCAGCACTTGGTCCGTTGTGACGGTCCTGAAACTTTTCTTGGTAATGTACGTTACTCATTTGCTTTATAATTGCAAGAACACTTAGTATTTAACAGTTTGACAAACAATTTCTTTCCCTTAACGAAAGCCTAAAGTTTGGTTGCGCAAAGATACAGAATTTTGAATACTTTTTGAAGGATTGTCCTCTTACCAAAAGATTTATTGTCATGCAAACGTTTGTTCGATTTTATTATTAAAAAACAATGCGATTCACAATAAATTTCAAAAATATTCACGTACAAATCATTTAGGTTGTGAAAATTACAAAAGTTTCTAACTATCAAATTCTTATACTGCTATTTAGTATTTTTGAAATACCTATTAACTCCAATTTATATGCTGAAACTTAATGTTAAAAACGAGACTGGAAAATTAAAAACTGTGGTATTAGGAAGAGCCGACAGCAATGGCGCTACGCCTAACGCCGAGGAGGCTTATGACCCAAAATCTTTAGAACATATACTCGCAGGAACTTATCCTACAGAAGAAGATATGATAAAGGAAATATCGGCTTTTGAAAGCGTGCTTAAAAAGTATGAAGTAGAAGTTTTAAGACCTCGACTTATTCCCAATTTAAATCAAATTTTTACACGCGACATTGGATTTGTAATAGACGATTTATTTATCAAATCTAATATTCTCCCAGACCGCGCAGCAGAGTGGAATGCCATAGATTATATTATCCAACAAATTGAAAAGGACAATTTTATTGTTCCTCCTGAAGAAGTACATATCGAAGGCGGTGATGTGATCGTTTGGAACGATTATCTTTTTGTCGGCACATATTATGGGCTAGACTATTCTGAAATTAATACTGCGCGCACCAACCGCTTTGGAGTCGATTTCTTGAAAGATTTATTCCATAAAAAAGAGGTTATAGACTGTGACTTGATAAAATCAATGACCAATCCTCGCGCCAATGCCTTGCATTTAGATTGCTGTTTTCAGCCCATAGGACTAGACAAGGGAATTATCTTTAAAGGTGGATTCCGCAACCCAAGTGATTACCACCGTATTGTCGAAATATTCGGAGAAGAAAACCTATATCACATTGATGCAGATGGCATGTACGAAATGAATTCCAATGTGTTTTCTATTTCACCCAAGGTTATTGTTTCTGAACAACGATTTGACAAACTCAATAATTGGTTAGAAGATCAAGGATTTATAGTAGAAAGAATCCCTTACTATGAGATCGGAAAACAGGAAGGCCTATTACGCTGTTCTACTTTACCTTTAATCCGTGAATAATGGCTCAGTCAACTAATTGTATCCTAATGGTTCGGCCAGCTGCCTTTCGCGCGAATGAAGAAACGGCAGTTAACAACTATTTTCAAGACACAGAGACAACAGAAAAGAACACCAATCTATTGGCGCAAGCTGAATTTGATAATGCAGTAAATATTTTGGTGAACGCAGGAGTAAAAGTTGTTGTAGTTGAAGATTCTGGAAAATTTGATACGCCAGACAGTATCTTCCCTAATAATGTCATTTCCTTTCATGGGGACAAGGCAATTCTTTACCCCATGTTTGCCGCCAATAGACAATGCGAAATTTTTCTTAATCATTTAGGCGTGCTAGAGAAAAATGGGATCCAGTTCAAGACGTTAAAAGATTATAGCATTTATACGGAGCAAGAACTTTTTTTAGAAGGAACAGGGGTATTAATCTTAGATAGGGTAAATAAAATTGCCTATTGCTCAATTTCTGAAAGAGCAAATGAAATCCTTCTTCCTATCTTTTGTGAAGATAATGACTATACTCCAATCGTATTTCACGCTACACAACAAGTGGAACAGCAGAGACTTCCCATTTACCATACCAACGTAATGATGGCATTAGGAACAGCGTTCTGTGTGATTTGTTTAGATAGTATACAGAATGAAGAGGAAAGAAAAGAGATTATAACAAACCTGGAAGCGACTAACAAGTCTATCATCTCTATTTCCGAAAAGCAAATGCACCATTTCTGTGGAAATATCCTTGAACTCAAAAATAAAGAGGAAGAAACTCTAATTGTACTAAGCGAACAGGCCTTTAATGCTTTTTCTGAAGAACAAAAAGAACAGTTACGGAGCTTTGGCAAATTAATTTCAATTCCCATTTACACCATTGAAAAATATGGAGGCGGCTCGATACGTTGCATGATCGCCGAAGTATTTCACTAATAAAGGCTTCTAATTTTAAAATTAGAGGGGGTAACAAACTCATTATTCTGTTGATATAATTGAAACAACAGAGTTAATAACCCTTTAAATTTTAAAATTATGAAAAAGCTTATACAATTATTCGGAATAGGAACACTCGTTTTCTCATCTATATCTTGTTCAAATGACACCGTTCAAGAGCCTATTTTCAGCCCCTCAGGCGATGCGCTAAGAGACTTATTTGCCAGTAACCTAGAAGCAATTACCCAACACGACACTTTTGACGCGGAAGACAACTTTGTTTTTACCTCAGCAAAGGGTGTCAAAGTCTTTATAAATGGCTCCTGTTTGAAAAAGCAAAACGGTGAACCTGTCCTAGGCGAAGTGGATTTTTCATATATCGAGATTTTCGATAGAGGTACTATGCTAGTGACCAACAAACCTACGGTTGGTATTCAAGCTGGTGAACCGAAATTATTAACCTCAGGAGGGGAATTTCTGGTTAAAGTCACCCAAAATGGCGAAGAATTAATATCCGATTGCGGCTATTCTATACATGCGCCTACAAGTATCACAGGAGGCATAGACCAAGATATGGAAGCGTTTAAAGGAAATATTGACGCTAACGGAAATCTAAGCTGGGAAAATATCACCCAAACTGTCGAAACTTGGACAGGCTTCAACCAAGCAATAAATGCCGACGCCTATAATGTGTTCTTAAATAATTTCGACTGGTTTAATTTTGACAAATTTGTTGATCTGGGGCAAGGATTTACTACCATCACTTTCCAAACACCTACTGGATTTAATAACAGTAATAGTTATATTTTCATGGCTACGAAAACTCGTCCAAATTCCTTAGCATATGCCAATACTAGAATGCCAATCGGAGCTGAAGTATATTATATTTTAGTAGCAGAATATAATAATGGATTTAAATATGCTGTAAAACCTGTCACTACTATTAACGCAAATAGCACAGTCGCTTTTAATTTAACTGAATTGCAAAATGGAACAATTCAAGAAGTGATAGACGCTATCAATGACTTACCATAGTCTATAAATAATTCTCAAATTTCAACTCTCCTCGCCTCCGAAGTTCTCTGACTTTGGAGGTTTTTTGTTTTATTACACTATATTGTATTATGGAAAAGAGGAGATACCTATATTTTATCCTTATTCTTATCACAATTGCTCTCGGTTTGTTTTCACGCAAAATAGAGTTTCTTCCTTTGGCAACTGGGGACGCACTTTACGCTGTAATGGTGTATTTAGGATTTCGGTTTGTGTTTATTAGGAAACCTTTGTATTTCGCACTCTTGTTATCAATTGTATTTTGCTTTATTATTGAATTCTTACAACTTGTACAAACTCCTCTTCTTATCGAAGCTCGTAATCACTCTTTATTAAGATTAGTCTTAGGTCAAGGTTTTCTTTGGTCGGATTTAATTGCCTACAGCATCGGGGCATTTGCGTGCTACCTTCTCGATAAAAAATTTATTTTTTCTAAAAAATAAATTTCAATTCAATTGAATCTGCACTAAACCTACGTAATATTTAAAAGTCATATTTATCGACTAAAAACAATATTATGAAATTACTAAAAGCCTCTTTCGTGTTAATTATTCTAGCAACTCTGTCTAGCTGTGGTGTCTATTATTCACAAGATTATACTTTAATAAAAATTGGTATGACAACAGAGGAAGTCATTGCTATAGCTGGAAAACCAATTCAAATAGTTGCAGCAAAAAAATATGATGATGGAATTTTAGAAATCTATGAATACCCGAGTCGTCCCTTTAGAACAGATACCCTATTGAATTGGTATAACTTTATTGATAATAAACTAGAAGAATGGGGACCAAAAGAACAATATATTACTTCGGATTATGATCGATATTATAAAAAACATAGAAAAAACAGAAGATAGCCCAAAGCTTATCTTCCGTTAATACAATATTGTAAACTTGAAATCCAATGGATTAAAATGCTTAATCAATTCTTTGATTAAATCATCGCCATATTTAACATACAGCGTCGCGAAATTTTCTGAACGCTCTTGTAACCCACCATTTGGAAACAATTTGTCTTTAACTCGTTCTATTTGAATAAGCGCTTCCTCATGGTTGCGCTTATCTGCTTTCAACAATTTTTTTTCAAGATTATTAATAGCCTTCTTTAACCTTGCTTTGACAGCTTCAGTACTCGGCGCCAGACTCGCATCGATTTTATGGGCACGCAATTTAATTTTACCAAAGATGGCATTAAACTCCATCCATTCATCACGTAGATTTAATCGATGTGTAGTATGTCTGCGTACATATTCATTCTGCAAAGCAGTAGTGGATTTGAAAATAGATTTAAACGTTAGGTCAAGTCGATAAATTTTACTTGCCACAGCATCGTCCGTAATCATCGCTGAATTACGCGGTACCAAAATAGGATAAGGCACTCCATATTGATCAAAATTAGCTTTAAACTGTAACCAATACACAATCTCCGCTCCCCCACCTATGTATGCCAGATTTGGGAGAATAACCTCCTGATACAATGGTCGCATGACCACATTCGGGCTAAATCGTTCTGGATTATCGTCTATTTCTTGTTTTATTTCCTCTTCTGAAAAATAAATTTCACGATGCAAGACTTCGTAGCGTCCCTCTTCGTTTTTAACGATACGTTCTCTAAATTCATCCGTTAAATAGAAAAAATTACATTCTCGAGCATGAACCTGCGTTGAAAAACCTTTTTCTTCTAATTCTTTTGTTGTATTTGAAATCGCTTGGAAACTTTTCTCTTCAAGAATATCTTCTTGAATAATTGGCGCAAAAACTTCTTTCAACTCTTTGCGATCTGCATCTACTATAACCAATCCATATTCTTTGAACAAAGCATTCGCTAACACACGTGTTGCATCTGCTAAATTACGACCTCTCAAATATGCTTCCTCCACAATATTCGCTAACTTAGTCGAGTTGTCGGACAAGCCCAGCATGCCAATATACTGACGGACAACCGCATCCATAGAACTAGTATCCATCTTTCCTGTACCCGAAATACCTGGCACATCCCATATTATTTTTTTGCCGTAAACACGTGTATTGTTTATTTCAGCAAAATCATGATCTTCAGAAGCCATCCAATATACAGGCACAAATTCTTTGTCTGGATATTTGCCTTTTAAATCTTTTGCTAATCGAATAGCACAAGCTATTTTGAAAATAAAATAGAGCGGACCAGTGAAAATATTCAACTGATGCCCAGTCGTAATCGTGAAAGCATTGGATTGAGCTAATAAATCAATGTTTTTCGCCACTTCTGGAGCATCCTGCAATAAATCCCCATATTGAGACTTGAGCGATGAAACCAACACATCTCGATGAGCAAAATCTGCTTTTAATGCTATTTGCTTTTCAAAGCCTTCGTAGTTCGGATTATTGCCATAATAAGGTTTTAATCCTTCATCTCCAGCAAGATAAGCTAGTAATGTCTTAGAGAAACTATTTGTATCCTTATACTCAATGTAAGTTGCTTTCATCCAACAGAATTATTTTCACCACAAATGTATAGTAATTGGGTATACAATTTACAGAAAAATGCAAAAAGCACTATGACGTAATAGAATTATAGCGAAGATTTGACAAAAGAAATCCCGAAAGCAACGCTTTAGGGATTGTCATTTTATATATAGAAAAACGGTTATACTGTTTTCACGTATTTCTCGTCGTAATTTTCAATATCAATAATATACTGATTCTGAATTAAGAAATCATATAAAGGTTTTGCTTCTTCCGAAACTTTAAGATTTTTAGTGGTGATAATTTCGTGTGCTTTATTGTCAAGAAATGGATAAGCATACAATTTCACATTTTTGCTAAACATACCAGAAATGTATGACAACAATTCATTTGTATAGTTTTCTTTACTGTAATTGTCCGAATTGAAGATATTACGCAAGTTCGAAACGTTTGTTGCAATACCTACATTGTTTGGCTTGAAGCTTTTGAAAAATTCCGCCAAGTGATTGTTCCGTCTAAAGTTGGATACCAAGATATTATTTCCTGTAGCACATAATTCTTCGGCACGATCCGCAAAATATTTTAAATCATCAATTGTTAAATCAGACTCTTCATCCAATACATTACCCATCAATACCTCAATCAGGACGACAGTGTTTTGAGGTTTTGCATTTGTATTTTTCTTGAATTGTTCCACCGCCTGGTTAAACAAGTCAAAGTTTGGCAACGATTTTTGGCGATATTTAGTACGCAATACTACGATATCCTTTCGGTACAAGAAGTCTTTAATTTGCGCAGCTTTACCATCTGGTTTGAAAATTGCCGCATTTGAGAAGCCTTTAGCAATAAGGTATAAATTCACTAATCGCTCATTTACATTCTCAAAGACAGGTCCTTCTAGCTTTATCAAATCAATTTCTACCGCTCCTACAGATAAATTGTCCACCAAAGATTCAATCATCACCTGTGGATCGTTCGCATAATAATAAGCTGCAAACACCAGATTAACACCTAAAATACCTAATACTTTGGACTGCAATCTATTGTCCGAATCCAATAAACGAACATGCATAATGATGTCATTAGTAGGACCATCAACCTCTGATTGAAAACGAATACCTAACCAACCGTGTGGATCATTTGTTTTCGTAAAATTTAGGGTAGTTACAGTATCTGCGAATGCAAAGAATCTTTTATTATCGTATTTTTCAGTGTGTAGTCTTTCAGTCAGGAGGGTAAATTCGTGCGCTAACATTTTACGTAATCTTGTCCTACTCACATATCTTCCCGAGTCTTCCGCGCCATATATTGCGTCCGAAAATGCCATATCGTAAGCTGACATCGTCTTTGCAATAGTTCCCGAAGCAGCACCTGCTTCAAAGAAATTACGCGCTACTTCCTGTCCAGCTCCAATCTCCGCAAATGTCCCATAGATAGCTGGATCGAGGTTAATTTTCAAAGCCTTGCGCTTTGTTTCGAATATCTCTCTTGCCATGCTGCAAAGATAAAAAAATGAGTTTAATTAATCAGATAAACAATCATTGTAACAAAAATGGGCTTACTTTATAGTAAACCCATTTTTTTGAAGGTATAAAATAATGCCGCACTATGTAAGGCTTGTCCAATTTTGTTATCAAACAAAAATTGCCTAGCCTCCTCAATCGACATTTCTACCACCTCTATGTCTTCCGAGTTATCTAGTTCCTGCTCTTGAACCTTTCTGCCCCCCGTTAGTAAATACGTATAGGTCAAATTGCCACTTGTGGCAGGATTAGCATACAATTCACAAATATATTCTATAGCATCAAACGCATATCCCGTTTCTTCTAAAAGCTCTCTGCGTGCTGCAGCTTCCAGTTCTTCTCCTTCCTCCACTACTCCTGCAGGAAGTTCGACCATGATTTCGTCTGCTCCATGACGATATTGACGAACAAAAAGAACCTTTTGGTCTTCGGTAATAGCCACCATGTTCACCCATCTCGGGTATTCTAAAACATAATATTCATCTTTGATATTTCCATTAGGCAACTCCAGTTTATCGACACGTAAAGTTGCCCAAGGTCGTTGAATAATGTATTTAGATTCTAAAAGTTTCCACTTTTGCATATTATCCTTTTACAATATCAGCCATAATATTCTCTACTTTCTGCTCTAACTTGGCAGAGATAGCTTCATAATTAGAAGCATCAACCAAAGCCTCTCGCACCGAACAGTAGAATTTTATTTTTGGCTCTGTACCAGAAGGTCTTGCCGAAATGACGTCACCATCAACTGTAATAAATTGTAATACATCTGATTTTGGTAAATCAATTTCAGACGTTTCGCCTGAAACGATATTTGTCGCTACACGATTCTCGTAATCGCGAATTTCTTTTACTTCTACCCCACCTAAAGTTTTTGGAGCATTAGCGCGCAAATCAATCATCATTTGTTTAATTTCGTCCGCACCAGCTTTACCTTTTTTCGTTAAGGAAATTAATTTCTCTTTGTAAAATCCATGTTTTACATAAAGCTCCTGCAATACTTCGAAAAGTGATTTGCCTTGACTTTTGAAATAAGCTGTCATCTCCGCAATAAATGCACATGAATTTACCGCATCTTTGTCACGAACTAAATCACCAACCAAATATCCGTAACTCTCTTCACCTCCAACTAAATAGTTCTCTTTTCCTAATAACTTTGTGATTACTTCACCAATAAATTTAAATCCAGTAAGCGTTTCATAAGATTTCACACCATATTCTGCTCCGATATCTGATATCAAATTCGTCGTAACGATTGTTTTAACGATGTAGTCATTATCTTTCAATTCGGCTTTATCTTTTTTAGAGGAAAGCACATAGTATGTTAACAAGCTACCGATTTGGTTACCATTAATCAACTCATAGTCCCCTTTTGGATTTCGGATAGCCACACCTACACGGTCAGCATCTGGATCGGTCGCCATGATAACATCTGCATCTAGCTCTTGACCATGCTTCTTAGCGATAGACATCGCATCTTCTTCTTCTGGGTTTGGATACACTACTGTTGGGAAATTTCCATCAGGTTTTGATTGCTCTTCAACCACAGTAACATTGGTGAAACCCCAAGCTTCCAAAATTTTAGGCACTACTGTGATTCCTGTACCATGAATCGGAGAATATACAATTTTTAAATCTTTTTGTGCTTCTACCGCTTCTGGGTGAATACTTAATCTCTTATTTGCCTGTACATAGATATCGTCAAACTCTTCACGTACTACAGTAATATTTGCGTCAACTCTTTCGAATTTTATTTCCGAAACAGATTGAATAGCATTTACTTCTGTAATCACATTTTTATCATGTGGCGCTACAAGTTGACCTCCATCATTCCAATATGCTTTGTAACCATTGTACTCTTTTGGATTATGAGATGCAGTCAACATTACACCACCTTGGCAATTGAAATGTCGTACTGCAAAAGATAACATTGGTGTAGGACGCAATTGCTCAAACAAAAACACATGAATATCATTAGCTGAAAATACATCTGCTACAAGATGACCAAAAGACTGAGAGTTGTTACGGCTATCATACGACACAGCAACTTTGATCTGTTGATCTGGGAATTGCTTTCTCAAATAGTTTGCTAACCCTTGTGTCGCTTTACCAATTGTATATTTGTTCATTCGGTTCGAGCCCACACCCATAATGCCGCGTAAACCACCTGTTCCGAATTCTAATTCTTTATAGAAAGAATCTAATAATTCTGTTTCTTCATTGTTATCAATCAGTTGCTGAACTTTTGCAACTGTTTCTGAATCGTATTCAGCTGTTAACCATTGGTCTATACGAGATTTGGTTTCTTGGTCTAGAGTGCTCATATATAATTTTCTATGTACTTTAATTAATTAACAATTTATTAAAAATATCTGATAATGTGAATGTTGATTTAGAAAAAATTTACCAATATTTTAAGCGTCACATCCTGCATATGCTCTATCAAGAGTCGTTACATACCATGCTCCTTTATACTTTCGAACATGAAAAATTAAAGGTTGATCAGCGGTCACAATAACACGGTAACTTTCTTTTTCTGAAACTTCAATCCTAATTAAATCTTCTTCCGAAAATTTATCCTCATCAAACTCATCTTCGAATGAAGTTATATTTGACAATTGGTTGGGATGAGCGGTTGTATCACATATAAAACCCTCTTTATTCCATTTTTCTGTTCCACAGTCGTAAGAAGGAAGTTTTTCAAACGTTAGCGCAAATTCAGTATTCAAATCAGGATATGCAAAAACCTCTGGCACGGGATGAGCAAAATCCAGACTATCCATTTTTACAAAAGTGTCGGATGCCCCTGGACGATAGATTATGTATATCCCCAATTCTGGATGAATCAACGCATTAGCCTTTGCGTTGTCTTTGCTTGCATACGCTCTTACGAAACGGGTGATAACTTCGGACAACTGATTTTGTTCCTCAATAGTTACAGGCACTACCACTGTTACAGAATCTTTTGACACTATTTTTTCTGAATTTTTTCCTTGATTACAACTGACGGTTAAGGTTAGTAGAGCAAGAAGCCCTATCCATATATTTCGCATATTACTTATTATTTTCACGAATAGTTTTTTCAATGTAATCCCACATTTCTGCAGGAATTGCTTCCATTCCATTCATCTGACCAGCACCTTGAAGCCATTCACCACCATCAATAGTAATGACTTCGCCATTTATATATCCCGCAAAATCAGATACTAAAAACGCTGCCAAATTAGCCAGTTCTTGATGCTCACCTACACGTTTCAAAGGAACTCTATTTTTGAAATCAAACTTAGCCGCCAAATCTCCTGGCAATAACCGATCCCAGGCTCCTTTGGTAGGAAATGGTCCTGGAGCTATGGCATTACTTCGAATCCCATATTTTCCCCATTCAGCAGCTAAAGAACGTGTCATTGTCAACACACCTCCTTTTGCCACTGCCGAAGGTACAACATAACCTGAACCTGTAAAAGCATAAGTAGTAATTATATTCAAAATATTTGCCTTTTTATTACTTTCGATCCATTTTTTACCAAAAGTAAGGGTACAATTAGCGGTTCCTTTTAGCACAATATCTATAATAGTAGAAAAAGCATTCGCTGATAATCTTTCGGTTGGAGAAATAAAATTCCCTGCTGCATTATTTACTAACACATCGACACCTCCAAAGGTATCGACTGATTCCTTATAAAGCTTTTCGACATCTTCAATATTTCGTACATCACAACTTATTGCCAAGACAAAATTATTAGTCTTCTTTTCAATCTCCTTTGCCGTTTCTGACAATACATCTAATTTACGACTCGTGATCACCACATTGGCTCCCAATTCGGAAAAATAGGTAGCCATTGCCTTACCTAAGCCTGTACCGCCCCCCGTTACCACAATCGTTTTGCCTGATAACGCATCTTCGCGTAATGCTCCTTGTACCATAGTTATGCTTTTTTCTGCGTTAAATTTTCAATAATTGTTTTCAAAATAGCTCGCGTACTCGGTCTCCACCATTGCTCTAACACTTGACGAATTGTTTCTGTTTGATCTTTCTCAAATTCAGCTATTAAATGAGCTCTAAAATTAAGTTTAGAAGTACGCCAAGCATTCTTTTCAAATTGTGTCAACGACTTAATTTTACGCATAGCTAAATTTTGAATGCGATTAAAAGCAACAACCTCATCCACAAGACCAATCTCTTTAGCTTCAGAAGGTTTGAAAAGTTTTCCTTCCAACAAACTTCTGTAAGCCGTCCCCTCTCCTAACCAAAAACTATACAATTTGAAAATACTTTCAGGAACAATAATCCCAACAGGTACTTCATTCAATCCAATAATAAACTCCCCATCCGCCATCAATCTATAATCACAGCAAATCGCCATTACACAGCCTCCAGCTGGACTATGTCCTGTTATAGCTGAAACAGAAGGTTTTGGAAAAGCTACTAATTTGTGTAATAAAGAAATAAAAGCTGTCCAAAAGTTTTGCATTTGAACTTCGTCATACTGATAAAGCGTAATAAGATCGAGACCCGAAGTGAAAAAATTCTCTTTACCACTTAGAATCAAGCCTTCAATCGCAGGGTCATCATTCGCGCGCTCTATGGCTTCGGTTAGTTCCTGAATCATTTCAATATGCATAGCGTTCGACTTCCCACGATCCAACATAATGTGGAATATATGATCTTCTACTTGGGTTTTGATGAAATTCATAAGCTTATAATTTGAAAACAAATTAAGGAAATTTTGGAACAATCTACTGTTGAAGATCCTTAATATAAAACCTATTTAAATCATATCATTTGATTAAAAACTTATCAAAATAATGACAAAATTTTTAATCATTTTTAATTTATTAATCAAATTTTATATAATTGCCACAAATCTACCTTTTTTACCGTATGTCAATAAATAAATATAATGAAGTGGAAGCCCTTACTCGTCTTAAGAATGGCGATGAAGAAGCTTTTGCTGTTATTTATTCACGATATGCAGAAATCCTTTGGAGTTTTTTAGAAAAATTCAACTTATCTACCCCAGACGTGGAGGATTCCATTCAAACAACTTTTGTAAAAGTATGGGAGAATAGACAAAATATTGACACGCAGAAATCCTTTAAAAATTATTTGATCACCTTAGCCAAAAACGATATTTACAATAAGGTCAAGCGTAGTATTATTGAGAAAAAATATCTTAATGATATAATTCCTTCCAATTCAGAGTTTGACAACAGCAAAGAATTAAATTTCATTCTTCTTCGTATTTTGAATCAATTACCCGAAAAACGTGCTCGCGTCTTCAAAATGAGCAGATTAGAAGGCTATAAAAATGACGAAATAGCCAAAGAGCTCGGCATTTCTAAAAGTACCGTAGAAAATCATATCAATAATTCCTATTCTTTGATCAAAAAGATACTTAAAAATTTGGGATTTATCTTTTTATCCTATTTTTCAAATTTCTCTTAGGTGCAAACAGTCTTGAGATTGTATAGTGATTAAAACTAATACAATATTGAACAAGAATCTCCTAAATAAATACTTCAAAAACCAATGTACGGACACCGAAAAAGAGTTTGTAGAAGATTGGATTTTGAATCAAGATAACAGATCTACCTTTGAAAATTACGTGGAAGAAAAATGGCATGACTTCGAAATGCCTTCCAAGCATTTGAAGTCATCAACCACGTACGCTATTCGCAAATCTTGCTGGATTTTTGGGCGAGCTGGTGTGGTCCTTGCCGTAAGGAAAATCCTCATGTAGTAGCTGCTTACAATACATTTAAAGATAAAGGATTTACTGTTTTCGGGGTATCTCTGGATAGAGATTCACAAAAGGAAGCGTGGATTAAGGCCATCAAAGACGATGGTTTAGATCAATGGACACATGTGTCTGATTTGAAATTTTGGAGCAATGAAGCGGCTTTAAAATATGGCGTAACGGGCATCCCTCAAAACTATCTTATCGATCCTTCGGGAAAGATTATCGCTAAGAATCTGCGCGGAGAGCAGCTTCACAAAACATTAGAAGCTCTCTTGAAATAAAATAAACATTACCTGAATATATCTTAGACGCTCTTATCGAATGATAAGAGCATTTTTTATTGCTTTTGTTTATGGAAAAGAATCAACAGAATCATCATCTATATGAAAAACAATGATAACCTTTAATTCTTACAATTATGGCCGAACTAAACAATAAAGACAATGCTACACCTGCAAAAAAAGGTAGAACACGTAAAGCAGCACCAAAAGTGGATTTGACAGCAATGGTAGATTTAGCTTTTCTACTTATTACATTCTTCATGCTGACCACTTCGCTCAATAAGCCTAATGCCTTAGATGTAGCTGTGCCTGACAAGAATATAGATGAAGCAGTGGATATGGACGAAAGAAGAATAGTAAATCTGATAGTTCGTGAAGATTCATACACGTTGATTCATGGTGATATCAGCAAGCCTATTCGTACTGTACAGCATATTACGGCAACGAATCAAAGTCTAAAAGATAATCTAGACGAGTTTAGTCAATACATTTCTAACCTTACCTCTGGAAAGAAAACTATAGTACTTATAAAACCAACAGCTGAAGCAAATACCAAAGGAATAATAGACAGTTTTGATGAGATAAGGTCATCAGATATCAAGCAATATATGCTAAGTAAACTATCCAAAGAAGAAGAACATCTTGTGAACAAGGTAAAATAATTAACAATATTAGCCCGAAATTAAAA
>NZ_JAAKGQ010000080.1:0-7826 GCF_011043515.1 Sphingobacterium sp. SGL-16
TTGTTGGGTAGAAAGCATCCTGATATCCGTTAAAGCTTAATTTAAGACACAAAAAAAGGAGTAGAAAATGCACTTTCCACTCCTTTTTTTTTGGCCCAATATAAAAGGGGACTTTTTCAGTGCCCTCCAGAAAGTGTCTAACTTTTTGGGGGCAGTGCAATATCGAATCCCTTTATTTTTGTCCTTATTTTAAAGCAAATATATCTGTTACGCCTAAAAGTTTTCTTGCTGTAAAACCTTCTGCATACGGAACCTGAATATTACGTCCCAATTCGCGTCCTCGTCCTCTAGTTGACTCCATAAAGTCAGGAGAAGAAATGTAGGTTTGAGGTCCATCCTCTTCACTAGCCGAATTAAATTGCGTTTTATAAGCTAAAATAGATTGCTCCTTAATATTCCAATATTCCGTTACATCCAACAAAATATCAGGTTGAATATATTTATCCTGGATTAATTGCAATTGTAATCTTGGACGAAAAGGCTCTTGGAGCATCCCTTCCAATTTTGTCTCTATACGTCTTAAGCCAGCTAAGAACAAAGCATCATTCACTAATTTACTCGCGCGACCATGATCTGGATGACGATCATCCAACGCGTTGGTAATGACAATTTCAGGCTGATATTTACGAATAGCTTGGATAATTACCAATTGAGATCCTTCATTATTTTGGAAAAAACCATCGCGTAATTCTAAATTCTCTCGAACAGCCACTCCCAAAATTCTGGCTGCATCTGCGGCTTCTTCTGCACGCGTTATAGCCGTACCACGAGTACCTAACTCCCCACGTGTTAAATCAATAATTCCAACTTTTTTGCCTTCGGCAACATATTTCGCAATGGTACCTCCTGCTCCTAACTCCGCATCGTCAGGGTGAACAGTCATCACCAATAAGTCTAATTTCATAATCCTAAAATTTTCTCAAATATACGGATAATGAGGAATTTTACTTTTGCAATAAAGATTCGATTTGTCTAATTATTGTAGAAGATAAGGGACTGGTAAACGAATAGTAGAAGTCAACAACTTTACCATCCCTGTCTATAAGATACTTATGAAAATTCCAAAGAGGAACACTATTGACTACCCCATTCTCATCCTTGTCAGAAAGAAACTTGTATAGAGGATCTACAAATTCCCCTTTGATGTGAATACGTTTAAAAACTGGAAAAGTAATTCCTTCTTGAATACGACAATAAGTTTCCAGATTTAGTCCCGTGCGAGGTTCTTGATTCGCAAAATCATTGGATGGAAAAGCTAAAATTTCAAAACCCTGATCCTTATATTGTTGATATAACTTTTCTAAAGTTTTAAATTGTTTACGAAAGTAACAGCCACTAGCCGTATTAACAATCAAAAGCACCTTACCTTGAAAATCCGATAATGATTTATAATTACCAGAAAACTCTAGTGCTTTGAAATCATATATCGTTTTTGTACTCATAATGAATTCCTATTGAAAGGGTTTATTAATAGGTCGCAAAATTTCATATTCGCGAATAATGTTTTCTATTTCGTAATCCTCTTGCGGATCGTAAGTACTTTTTAGATTATGACCAAACATACGCGCCACACCTTGATAAACGAAAGCTGTAATATTGCCTTTCATATCTTTTACCAAATCGTAACTCGTATTTCCTGTTTGTCGTTCGATTAATTTGATCAAGATTTTACCTTGTGAAATAGATAAATCCTTAACCTCATTATTTATTTTTTCTTTAATCTCTCGCTCACAAGCTTTGATTAGCGCTTTTTCTTCTTTCTTCGAATTTGCTAATGCTAATTCTCTATCCAATTGCTCGTATCTCTTTTGCGCATAAATTGCATAAGGTAAGACACGCAAAACATTACGCTTTAAACGCAAATAGCGTTCTTTATCTACGATGGACTTCCATTTCCGCTCAGCATATACATATACTGTCTCGATAGGAAACCAAGGCAACACCTCTCCTGTTTCTAATTTCGTAGTTCCATAATAGGCTAAAGTCTCAGGATTTCCTGCACCATAATGCGGAACTGTTAATGGTGTCATAGCTTGCTGCCCTTTACAAACAGTTTGTAAAAGTAACATCAAAAATATTCCAAAACATATTTTTTGTAGACGAAACATTAACATTTTCAACTTTAACTCCAACAATGAAAGAATTAATCTTTATATTTATACATGAATAGGTGCCTATATTATCTGCTTATTCATTATTGGATAAAAATAACTTTTTTGACGGAGATTTCGAAATTTTTTAAGAGGTTCTTATGGAAGAATATGTGATTGATATTGAAGCGGAAAACAAAGAAATAAGAAAACGATATAGAGCATTACTACGGGCTTGTAAACCAACACTACAAAAGGGCGATAAACAAGAAATAAGAAAAGCTTTTGATTTAGCATTAGAAAGTCACAAAGAGATGCGTAGAAAGTCGGGGGAACCGTATATCTACCATCCTATTGCTGTGGCGCAAATAGCAGCTGAGGAGATTGGGCTGGGTACAACTTCTATTGTCTGTGCTTTACTCCATGATGTCGTGGAGGATACTTCCATTACCCTAGAGGAAATTGAAGCGAGATTTGGTAAAAAAGTAGCCCGAATCATAGATGGACTGACTAAAATTTCGGGGGTTTTCGACCCTAATAGTTCTATTCAAGCGGAAAATTTCCGCAAAATGTTATTGACACTTGCTGATGATGTTCGTGTCATCTTAATCAAGTTAGCTGACCGTTTGCATAATATGCGTACCATGGAATTCATGGCGCGACACAAACAGTTAAAAATAGCTTCTGAAACAAGTTACCTTTATGCTCCTTTAGCACATCGCCTTGGTTTGTATGCGATAAAATCTGAATTAGAAGATTTATCGATGAAATATACCGACCCAGATACCTATAAATTTATTGCTAAGAAGCTTAATGAAAAGAAAGCAGAACGCGAAAAATTTATTGCGGACTTTATTTCTCCTGTGAAAGAAATTTTGTTAGAGCAAGATATTAAAGCGGATGTTTTTGGTAGACCAAAATCTATACACTCCATTTGGAATAAAATGCGTAAGAAATCTATTCCATTTGAAGAAGTGTATGATTTATTTGCTATCCGTGTCATTATCGATACCGAATACGAAAAAGAAAAAACAGAATGTTGGAAGGTTTATTCCATTATAACGGATCTTTATCGTCCTAATCCAGATCGCTTGCGTGACTGGGTGTCCACGCCAAAAGGTAACGGTTATGAGTCTTTGCACACCACGGTAATGGGGCCTCGCGGTCAATGGGTGGAAGTACAAATTCGTACCAGACGTATGAATGAAATCGCGGAAAAAGGTTTTGCTGCACACTGGAAATACAAAGAATCATCCTCGGATAATGGTCTTGACCAATGGATCCAAAAAGTAAGAGATGTATTAAGCAACCCAGAGCAGAATGCTTTGGATTTCTTGGATGATTTCAAGATGAACCTTTTCTCAGATGAGATTTTCATCTTTACTCCAAAAGGTACTTTAATACAATTGCCCAATGGCGCGACTGCTTTAGACTTTGCTTTCGAAATCCATAGTGATATTGGCGCGACTTGTATTGGTGCCAAAGTGAACCATAAATTGGTTCCATTAAGTCATCCTTTGCAAAATGGAGATCAGGTCGAAATTATAACTTCCAGTAAGCAGACACCGAAAGAAGATTGGTTGAGTTTTGTTGTTACAGCCAAAGCTAAATCCAAAATAAAATCATCGCTTAAAGAAGAAAAAAGACGTGTTGCAGAAGATGGGAAAGAGATTTTAGAACGTAAAATGAAATCACTTAAACTCACTTACAACACGGATAACATCAATAAAATAGCAAATTTCTTTAAATATCCGAGTTCTCAAGAACTATTCTACAACGTTGCAAAAGGTGTTATTGATATCAAAAACCTGAGAGATTATGTTGCAAGTGAGAAATCACACGAATTAGCCCAAAATCAATTCAACTCTCACATCTCGGGATTAGTTGAGAAAATTGATAAGAAAAATGCCGATACAATTCTCATTGGAGATGATTTCCAGAAATTAGATTATACACTTGCAGCTTGCTGTAATCCTATTCCAGGAGATGATATTTTTGGTTTCTTAACCGTCAATGAAGGTATTAAAATACACCGGACTTCCTGTCCTAATGCCTCCAAGTTAATGGCTAACTATGGTTACCGTATTTTGAAAGCAAAATGGGCTTCTTCGCAAATTGATCATTCGTTTATTACGGGTATTCGAATTATAGGTATTGATGATGTAGGCTTAGTTAATAAACTCACAAATGTAATTTCGCAAGAATTTAATGTAAACATTCGCTCTTTGAGTATTTCGAGTAATGAAGGAATTTTCGAGGGTAATATTATGGTAAACATTCATAATATTGACCAATTAGAAAGTTTAATAAACCGCTTGAAATTAGTGGCGGGTATTACGAGTGTGACACGTTATGAATCTGAGAATTAATCATATCTTTCTCACAATTCGTAATCATTGAAAAAATAGAATATTATTTGGTAAATTTGCTTAGGAGCAGAAAACAATATGAATCAGGCAGAAAATTACGAGACTGTAAAAAAAATATTTGAGGCTTATTTAGAAAATAAAAATCTAAGAAAGACTCCTGAGCGTTATGCGATTCTTGAAGAGATATACTCACGTACGGACCACTTTGACGTAGAGTCTTTGTACATCCACATGAAAAACAAAAAGTACCGTGTGAGCCGTGCTACAGTATATAACACTCTTGAATTATTAGTTTCTTGTGACTTAGTGACTAAACACCAATTCGGAAGAAATATGGCTCAATTTGAGAAATCATATGGTTATAAACAACATGATCACGTGATTTGTATTGAGTGCAACAAAGTAGTAGAATTTTGTGATCCACGGGTTTACCAAATACAAAGCATGATTGGGGATTTATTGAAATTCGACATCAAGCACCATTCCTTAAATTTATATGGAATTTGCTCTACTTGTCAAGCTATGAAGGGTACGGAACGAAAAGAAGAGGTAGAACAAGTAATTTAAATTTAATTCTCTATACTTTATTAATAATAGTAAATTTGTTCGGAAAATGGACTGACCTATTTTCCGAACATTATTTTTTAATCGAATTTGTACAAAATTTCAATCATAATCTCAAAATAATACGCTATGCAAGTTGATGTGCTATTGGGCTTACAATGGGGCGACGAAGGTAAAGGTAAGATCGTGGATGTATTGTGTCCACAATATGATTTGATCGCTCGTTTCCAAGGGGGTCCTAATGCCGGACACACGTTAGAGTTTGACAACAAAAAATTTGTTTTAAACACTATTCCTTCAGGTATTTTTAATAAAACTACTTTAAATTTAATTGGTAATGGTGTTGTTATCGACCCTATCATTCTTAAAAGAGAATTAGACAATCTTAGAGCGGCTGGCTTTGATCCTGTAGGCGATGGAAAATTGGTGTTAGCACGTAAAGCGCACTTGATTCTTCCTACTCACCAATTATTAGATGCAGCTTCTGAATCTAAAATGGGTGCTGGTAAAATCGGTTCTACATTAAAAGGTATCGGTCCTACTTATATGGACAAAACAGGTCGTAACGGTCTACGTGTCGGTGATACTACATTATCTGACTTCCAAGAACGTTATGAGAAATTGAAAAACAAACACTTAGAAATTCTTTCTCACTACGGCGAAATCCCTGATTTCACAGAGCGTGAAGAAGCTTTCTTAGCGGCTATCGAATTCATCAAATCTATACCTCACGTAGATTCAGAGCATTTGGTAAATTCTTATTTAAAAGAAGGTAAAAAAGTATTGGCTGAAGGAGCTCAAGGTACTTTATTAGACGTTGACTTCGGTTCATATCCTTTCGTTACTTCTTCCAATACAACGACAGCAGGTGCTTGTACTGGTTTGGGTATCGCTCCTAACAAAATTGGCGAAGTATTAGGAATCTTCAAAGCATACTGTACTCGTGTAGGAGGTGGTCCTTTCCCTACAGAATTGGATAACGAAACTGGCGAAAAATTACGTCAATTAGGTCACGAATTCGGTGCGACTACAGGACGTGCTCGTCGTACGGGATGGATTGATATTCCTGCGTTGAAATATGCGATCATGTTGAATGGTGTTACTGAATTAGTGATGATGAAAGCTGACGTATTGGATACGTTTGAAAAAATCTACGCTTGTACACACTATAAATACAATGGTGAGGTTATCGACTACATGCCATATGACATCAACGCGATCAAACCTGAACCTATTCTAGAAGAAATCGAAGGATGGAATCAAGATTTGACTGGTATCCGTAGCAAAGACGAAATCCCTGCGGCATTGGCAAACTATATTGCTTACTTGGAGAAGGCATTAGAAGTGCCAATCAAATATTTGTCAGTAGGTCCAGATCGTACACAAACTATCGTATTGAAATAAGACATGGCAAAAGCCATTTTTGAAGTAAATATTCTGGAATTTGAGGCTAAAGCGTTAGCTTGGGCACAACAATTTGAACAAGTATGTTTTCTTCAATCAAATGGTTATCATGATGAATTTTCATCCATCGAAGCTATCCTAGCTGTAGATGCACAATATATTTTTGAAAGTACTTCAACTGAAACTTTCAAAACATTAGAAAATTTTAAAACCAAGCATCCTAATCAATGGATGTTTGGTTTTTTTGGTTACGATCTCAAGAATGAAATAGAAGGATTAGTAACCTCTTTTTCCAATCCTCTTGCCTTTCCAGATTGCTATTTTTTCATTCCAAAGACTTTAATTAAGTTCTTAAAATCATCTATTGAAATAGAAGCTCCAAATCCAGAAGAAATCTTTGAGGCGATAAAGAATTGTGATGTTAAAGCTTCAATTCATAACTCTTCAAAAATCAAAATTCAACATCGATTAGGAAAAGAAGGATATTTTAAGGCCTTTGAACACTTGATTTCACATATCCAACGCGGTGATATTTACGAAGTTAATTTATGTCAGGAGTTTTATGCAGAGCATGCTAAAATCGATCCGCTTGAAGTTTACCAAAAATTGAATGGAATATCTCCTACTCCATTTTCGACTTTCTTCAAGATTAATGACAAATATATTTTGTCGGCTTCACCTGAACGCTTTTTAGCAAAACGTGGAGAAACCTTAATTTCTCAACCCATAAAAGGTACTGCGCCTCGAGGTAAAAATGAAATAGAAGATCAAGAGAATATCTTCCAGCTACGAAACAATCCAAAAGAAATTGCGGAAAACGTAATGATTGTTGATTTGGTTCGCAATGATATGACCCGTTCCGCTAAACCAGGAACTGTAGCAGCTGAACGCAAATTGGAAGTGCATACTTTCAAACAAGTGCATCAACTTATCTCTACTATCACTTGTACTAAAAGTGAAAATATTAGTGATGTTGAAGCTATCAGAAATATCTTTCCTCCAGGTTCGATGACGGGGGCCCCAAAGATTTCAGCAATGAAATTGTGTGATCGTTATGAAAACTCGAGACGTGGCGTTTATTCGGGAACTGTTGGTTATTTTGCGCCATCAGGAGATTTTGATTTTAATGTCATTATCCGAACTATTCTATACAATCAAACTCAACAATATTTATCCTTTCATACTGGCGGTGCTTTGACTATTGATGCTAATGCAGAAAAAGAATACAATGAATGTCTATTGAAAGCTTCAGCTATTCTGCAGACACTAAATTCTTGATATATTTTTCCTGGATTACTTTCGATATTCTTAATTCGAGAAAGCAAAAATTAATATGTAAGATTTCTCCTTACGTCGAAATGACGTTATAAAAAAGTTGCTAATTGCAGAAGTCAAGAAA
>NZ_JAAKGQ010000081.1:0-7007 GCF_011043515.1 Sphingobacterium sp. SGL-16
TATATAATTTTAAACTTACCGCCTAAAAAAATATTAGTCATAAGATGCGTTCCATAGGTATTGATTATGAATTCTGCGCTTCGATTCTGTAAGTCGTTCTTAAAAGACTGTGTTAGAGCTTTTTTTAAGTCTTCGACATCAGCAGAGAAGTAGCTTTGGTATCGAATAATCATTTTGGAAACACTACCATATATAAATTTTCCATGATAATAGGTACTATCGAACTTGGAATTATTCATATTCCAAGTTATGTCATTTCCAAAAACTTTCGTAAGAGGAAATTTTATATTTACTTTACTTGTATTCCCTTTAGAGTATTCTTCGGCATTTTCCTCGTATATTTCGTGCGTATCTTGATATCCTATAGGGAACATGTGTACTCTAGAACTATCTAGTTTTATAAATTGTGGGATATCAATAATAGGAGCTTTTACAGATCTATTATCAGCATATAAACCTGAAATATCATACCCTTTACCCAAGCAATTATTACTTGACATTTTAATAGGAAATGTGGATGATGCTAGTTTGTTTACCGTGGGTTTTGAAGCAATTTTTTTGTTAAAATTGTTGTTGTCTAATTCTTTCTTACAACTAGATAAATTAATTAGAGATAAGAAAAATACGAATGCATAAAGGTTTTTAAAGTGGAGTAAGTTTAAATTCATGATTGTCTTTTAAGTTAATTCTTTAAAATTAGATAAAAACAATATATTTTCAACTTAATATTCTGTTATTTTTATATTTTTCAATCTATCTATTGATCTTACATAGTTCTTTATAACTGTTGAAAATATTTTTTTATATTTGTAAATACGTAATAACGTAAATATGTATTTATGTCAAAAATAATAACAATAGCCCATCAAAAAGGAGGTGTAGGAAAAAGTACACTAGCGTTAAATTTAGCGTATTCATTTGCTAAAAATGTGAATACTATATTAACTGATATAGATCCTCAGGGATCAACGATACAATTACAAGGTTTAATTCCAGACGTAACCATTATCCCATTTAGTAATAATATCTACGATCAAAATTTTGAAGCTTTATTCATAGATACCCCGCCGTATTTGATGAATGAGATGTTGCCTATATTCTTAAAGTCTGATTTAGTAATTATTCCTACAAAAGCAGGTGTTCCTGATATAATGGCGATACGCTCGACTGTTGAGCTTGTAAAAGAAGCTCAAAAATCAAACAAGAAATTAAAAGCAGCTATAGTTCTAAATATGGTAAAACCTAGAGCGAGTATTACCGAGCAAGCTAAAGAACAACTAATAGAATACGATTTACCTATTATTGGAGAAATAAAAGACCGTGTAGCTTATACGAATACCTTTCTGACTGGAGGAGTTTTAACAAGTTCAGATGAAAATGCTAAAGAGGAAGTAAGAAAGTTAACAAGTGAAATTTTAGAGTTATTATAATGGCAAATAATCCGTTCGATAAATTGAAACAAGTAAAACCTAATGATGTTCCTAAACAAAAGGTTGTACCTGTAAAAACTAATAAAAGAGATAGTGAACAAACTTATACTTTGTGGTTAGACAAAGAGCTTATAAAAGCCCTAAAGCTTAAAGCTGTTGAAGAGGATACAAATGTGAAATTGTTAATTGAGGAAGCTATAAGGAAATATTTAAAGTAATAACGTGTTTACGTAAACACGTTATTACTTAAAGTGTTTATCTGGGTAAGATCCCTTTTTTCTGATAAGTTCCAATGATATAAGCTGCAGCATTTTCCACGTTTATTTCTCCTTTTTTAGCCCTCTCATTTACCTTCTCTACAAACTTTATAAATTCATCAAACCCATTTTTAACAATTAATTCAGCATACTCTTCGCTAATGCCATAAGCCATAATAGTTCTTATGTTTTTTTGTTCATTAACAGGGATTTTATAATCGATTTCTAGTTGCTTAGGTTTGTCCTTATGTATACTTACGTATATCTGAATATATTCATACGAACGTCCACGTTTATATAACTCATAGTCGAAAGATATGTCTGTATGCTGATTAATTTGCCTTTTAGCAACATCCAAGACTTTCTCTTTAAGTTGGCCTATTTGAGTGTATTGTTCTTTTCCTTTTTTATCAACAAGGCCTAGCATTTGCTTTAGTTCAATAATTGGAATAGGCTTTGGAAATCTTCCAATTGTACGCCATTGACAAGCTAGCATATACAGGCGTTTTGCATAGCTTGAAGTACAACCTAATACGGATCTTAATTGAAAGTGTGTGAAATTATTTTTAAGCTCGAAGAATAATGGTTTTGCGGGCTCTGAAATCATCACTTCAAAAGCTCCTTTACCAATTAAATATTCTACTGATTGAAATAGCCAAATTTGTTTATAAGAGCCAGCCTTTTCAATTTCAAACATTCTTGAACCAATATCTTCAGTTGATTTTCTAAGTTGCTGATAATTCCATTCTCTCCCAGTAAGCAATTCTATATCCTTTGCTCTAATCGTATAAGTTAGTTTATCCTCTTCTAAAGAAGAAAGAATCATAAAGAGAATATCTAGCTGACAAGCCGTAAAATCATAGCGACCTGAAGTTATAGCGTTATGTTGTTTATAATGCTTTTGGCCTAAAACTTCTGCTTCCTCAATAGTTAACAATTCCATATGAATTCTGTTGTTTGTATCTCATTATAAAGGTAATTAAAAAACACAAACCAAAAACACTGATTTAAACAAAAGGTATTTTTAGCTTATAAAAAGTGTTTTTTAGCTTATAAAAAGTGTTTTTTAGCTTATAAAAAGTGTTTTTTAGCTTATAAAAAGTGTTTTTTAAAACTGTAACTTGTTGATTTATAGTTAGTACAGAGAGCGCAAAATAATTAAATATATTAAAATAATTAAAAAAACGTTTGTAGGTTTTTTAGGGTATAAATCGAAGATTTTTGACTTTGGAAAGTGACTTTTTGACAGATTGGAGATTTGAAAGTCAACGAAAAAACGAAATTTTATATAAAAAAGAAAAGTGCCGCGCACTAAATTGTCATTTTAATGCAATATATATAGCATATCAGTATGTTATGTTTTTTTTAAATGTTTTGCTCTCGCACATTTGTGTCTTCCATCCCTGGGCATGCACTAGCGCCCTTCGGTTGCTTGCTTTTAGGAGAAAAGTTCCGAATGGCTACCTATCCGAATTAAATGAATTTCATTAATGGGTTCTTCTTGCTGCTCCCATATCAGTAATAGATCGGGGAATATATGACATTCCCAAAGCCCTTTGTAATTGCCTATCAATTTATGAGCTTTCATTTGTTGGGGGAGAGCCTCTGCACCATTTTCTAATAGCGTGATCACCTCTGTAATAGCTTTTAGTTCTCGAGGCTGTTTTCTATACTTCTTAAAATCCTTTTTAAAGCTACCAGAAGCGCTTAATGTATATATCCCCATTAATCAGCTAGTAGATCAATAAACAAGTCCTTAGCGGTGCCGTATCGCTTTAAATTAGGGCGTTCGGACTGTAGGTCTTCAATAGCTTTTTTTGTTTCCTTATTAGGCTCATAGAAATTTGTAGCATCAGCAAGCACTGTTTCTATAAAATTGTTTACGCTCCTGTTCTCCTTTTTGGCCAATTTCTCGATGTAGTTGTAAAGTTCTTTATCAAGACGTAATGACGTTGATTTTTTTAAATTTATTGTATTCATAATGATATCATTTTAAATACAAATATAGTTATTTTTCTTGTAAACCACCATTCAACGAATGCCATCGGCCAAAAGCCGATAAGCCACAAATCAGGGAGGGGTATTATTTTTTAATTAGGGTTTCTATCCCGTTTTCAAGTTTAATAATTTCATTTGCACTACATCTTCTTGGATCAAAGTAATAATGCAACTTTCCGCTTATTTTGGCATCTTCCAAAATTCCTGCAGAACGTTTTTTCATCGCTGAAATTTTGTTAAATATTGACTGTAGATAAAGTTTGTTTTCCATAACTAAAGTTAGAAAATAGAGTATAACAAAGTAACAATGTATATTGTTATAAACTATTGCCCGCCTTTTTGGGCGGCCAGCTTCAATAAAAATAGACCTTTTAGATGGGCTATTTTTATTGAAGCTGGCGATACTGAGAAATAAGGATTTTGTGAAATCCTTATTTCTCAGTATCTTAGTTCTTATTGAAGAAGCGAGGTGCGTAAACGTATTTACATTTTGCGTTACAAATGTATATCCTTATTACGAACCTCGCCCTGCGGGGCCAAGATTTTCTTTACGCTGCACCTAGTTACGCTGAAAATCTGACACAAAATTTTTACACGCTTCGCTAAAATTTTTGGACTAATGACCAGGACAAAAAGCTTCGCGATTTTTTGATCTTGGTTATCTAAAAAGAAAAAGGAATGAATAAGAAAGACAATCCGAGATTGAAAAATATTGTCATCCGAGTGAATGACAAAGAACATAAAGAGATCGAGTCAAAGGCTGGAAAATTAGGTTTGACCATCTCGGAATATGGCCGGCAATTGATGCTCAAAGGTGCAGTTCTTTCTGCTGAGAAAAAGGATAGTATTCAAGCAGGCACAGGTATAGATAGACGTACCATCATAGGTCTTGCCAACAACCTAAATCAGCTCACCAGATTAGCCAATCAGCGTAAAGAGCTTCCGCAGATAGAGAGTCTTTTAAAGGATATCGAAAAAATTATAAAAGAATGGTCGTAGGTGTAATAACAGGAAACGGATTTCGGGGGGCGCTTGGTTATGCTTTGAAAGACCAAAAGCTCGAGGAACTAAAAGCTGATCAAAAACCCGAAATCATTACGCAAAATAATGTTTATGGCAATGCTCGAGAAATGGCAAGGCAGATGCGTTTTGTTGCTAATGGTAACAGCCGAGTTAGTGTTCCTGTGATGCACTTTTATATAAGTTTTGATGCCCAAGAGAAGTTAACAGAATCCCAACGACAAAAAGCCGTAAAGGGAGTGCTGAAAGAATTGAGTGTTACAGATGAAAATTATCAATATCTAGTCGTTAAACACAACGATGCTAAAAACCCTCATTATCATCTTATCATCAATAAGGTTGATTTAGATGGAAAGAAATTAAATGTAGGCTTTGATGGTAAGAAAGAAGAATTTATTGCAAATCGCTGTCATGTTATAGCTGATAAAATCGAACAGGAACAAGGTTTACAACGTACGGAGGGTAGAAAAATTATCTATGACCCAAATAGTCCTAAAGGATATAGAAAATTATCTAAAGAAGAATTAAAGGCTCTAGAACCGAGAGATAAAAAAGAAAGCATCAGTAAAGATCCTCATAAAAGAGAACAGGAGATTATAATCAAATCTGAAGTAATAGCAGCTCTTCAGAACAAAGGAATTAGAAGTCCAGAGGAATTCAAAACGTTGCTGGAGCAGAAAGGTATTGATGTTCGATTTATGGAGAATAGAAATGGGATATCGGGGATATCGTTTAAAAGTGATACCATAAGCGTAAAAGGTTCGCAAATAGGAGCTAAATGGAGCGATATAAACAAGGTTCTGCAGGAGAACAACAAAGTCCTTCAAGAGACAAAAACTATCACCAGAGCAGAAGTAGAAAGAAATTTAAGGACGGCTTTAGAAAAGGTAGCCTCGATTTCTGTATCTAGTGGTTATTGGGTTAATATAGACCATCTCTTAAAACTTCGTGGTTTGGTACGTACTAACCAAGGTTATTCCTACACAGTAAACGATGTTAATCTACTTATAAAATCAGATCTGGAATCAAGCATCCGAGCCACTGTTTACGAAAGTGATAATGTGTATTCTCAGTATGAAAAGCGTAAGGCTTATGAAGAACAGGTGAGGAACGCCAAGCCAATGGAGATAAAGAAAGTGCCTCTTTTGTTCGGCAAAGAAATTAGAGAAAAAAATGCTGAAGCAGAAATATATAATAAAAAGTTAGCACAAGAAAAACAGAAAATAGCACTCAATCCGGTAAAAGAACCTCATCAAGAGCGTGAGCAGTTAGTTAAAGATTTCATCCAAAATGCTCTAAAGAGTGAAATTGAAATAGATATTAGTACTGAAAAACAAGAACAAGCTTTTAAAGTCGCTCAAGAGAAAATAGAAAATAGAGTTAATGACTATAAAAAAAAATATTCTATTCAATAGTATTGATTGTATCTAACAACAAACTATATACGCCTTATGAATTAAGATAAATTTATGAGGCGTATATAGTATGTATAGTTTTTTTGTATTTAAAGAATTATTTGGGAACATAGAAGGTAATTCCTTCTCTAATATATCCTGAAGGATTTATTATATTGTAATGCCAATAGTGATCATTAATTGATGAATTATAATACCTATAGATAGGTTTAACTAGTTCTTGAACATTTTGATTAGGATATGCATAAAACTCTATTCCTTCATAAACGTAATTAGATAATACTTCGGTTTGGGGACTTATTGTATAAAGATGATTAGATTTATTTCCATTATTGCGATAATACCTATGTACAGGCAGAGTTCCGGGAGCCTGATAATTATAAGCGTAAAATAGAATTCCTTCATTAGTTGGAGAATTTATTTCCTTTAAAGGATTATTTGTTAAGATATGGTCACGTCCGCCATTCCACCATAAAGAGTAAATCGGGGTAGTTGTATGCTTTACTCTAACTTCTTTTCTTTTCAAGTAGTCATATATAGCAGTTTTGAGAACTTCTTTTTTATATTGATCATCAACTAATTCATGTAAAGGAATTAAGCCATTTTCATCGAAACTAATAAGTGTTGCATTATCATCATTAATAGAATTTTGCCAATTAGCTGTATTAATAGAGGTATTTGTCTTGTTGAAATCATAAGTTCCTTTTACTTCTTTTGAAGGATCCCCCCCTGTAGTATAATACTTTATATTTCTATTAAAAACATCTTTGCTAGAATATTTAGTTGTAGTTCCTTCTCCTCCCAATTCAAGGCCTATAGCTGCTGATACAATGCTCAAATCAGATTTTGCAACCTCTTGCCTTTTATTTAAAGTTGATTCAGATTGA
>NZ_JAAKGQ010000082.1:0-6818 GCF_011043515.1 Sphingobacterium sp. SGL-16
AGGATTAAAAATAATATCGTCAGGAACTGGCGATTACACGGGCGGAGACTCAAATAAGACTTTAGCAACAAAGCACAAGTCTGTGAAGCCCGAAGCCCATTTGTCTTTAGCAAATGGGTAGTTCACTTAGATTTGTGGTATGAGATTCAAAAGTATAGCCGTTTTTTGTGCATCAAGTCCAGGCTTTGATGCGGTATGGACGCAGAGAGCTTATGGGGTAGGGGAATTTTTGGCTACCCAAAATATTACATTAGTATACGGTGGCGGTCGTGTTGGATTAATGGGGGCTGTTGCAGATGGCGCCTTAGCCAATAACGGTAAAGTGGTTGGGGTAATTCCTCATTTTTTGAATAGTAAAGAAATAGGGCATTCGGGCGTGACTGATTTGATTGCGGTGGACAATATGCATCAGCGCAAAACTTTGATGAATGATCTGAGTGAAGCTTTCATAGCCCTTCCGGGAGGATATGGTACAATGGAGGAAGTATTTGAAGTAATTACTTGGGGACAATTGGGATTACATCAAAAGCCGGTGGGGTTGCTAAACATTAATGGTTTCTATGATCATTTGATTGCTTTTCTGCAAAATATGGTAGATGTCGGACTTTTGAAAAAGCAGAATCAAGAAATGCTTTTAGTAGGGAATACTATTGAAGAGCTTTTAGAAAAAATGAATTCATATGTGGCACCAGCTGTGCCAAAGTGGTTAAGTAAAGAAAATAGTTAAAAGGAGGGAAGGAATGCCATTATCAGCAGATTTTAAATCTATTCATTACAAAAATTGGGAAGTTTATTTTTCCCAATGCTATCCCAATGGTGCTATAAAATTACCTGAACTGGCTAATATTCTTCAATTGACAGCTGCTGAACATGCCGATCTGGGTGGAGTAGGTTTCGATGATTTATCCAAGTATGACCAATCTTGGGTAATGAATCGTATGCGTATTGAGATAGGAGAATTGCCGAATTTCTCCCAAGAGATTGAAGTCAAAACATGGATAGAAGAATTAAAAGGATTCAAATCGACGCGTAACTTTGAGGTTTCACGTGAAGGAAAGAAATTATTAGGTATTTCCTCGCTTTGGGCAATTTTCAATATGAAACTCCGAAGACCCGATGCGTTACAGTTTGATACTTCTTATGTAGAGCAGTTTCCAGATATTCACGCAACCGAAATTGCCAATCAACGTGTTGATTTGTCTTTCGAAGTATCTGAAATCTTTGAGCAGACAGTACAATTTTCTGATTTGGATATTGTAAATCACGTGAATAATACCAAATATTTGGAATGGTGTATCAACTATATCGACCCGATGCTAATATTGGGGAATAAAATAAAAGCTATTGATTTAAATTTTATCAAAGAATTAAGTCTTGGGGAAGCGATTACCATTCAAAAAGGAGTTTTTGATAATAAAATAGGATTTAAAATCTCAAAAGGCGAACAAATTTGCTTTGCCTGTGTTTTTGAAATAGAGAAGTAATCCTTCTTCAGAATTTTAATATCTTTAATCAACCATTTAAATAAACAGTCACTATGAAAAGAATGAATCTATTGCTAATAATCTGCTCTTTGCTGAGTGTTCAATTTGCTTTTGCGCAAACCAAAACCTTGGAAAAGCTTTGGGAAACCACTGAAGGAATTCATGTTCCTGAGTCCGTACTTTATCATGATGTAACTGATAAATTATATGTTTCATTAATTGGTCAAGGTGGCACCGATAAAGGCGAAATAGCTATATTAAATACCGATGGATCAGTGGAAGATCCACATTGGATTACAGGCTTGAATGCGCCTAAAGGCTTAGCTATTCACAAGGGATTATTGTACATAGCAGATGTGACGAAAGTTATCGTAGTAGATATTGTGACAAGCAATATTGTAGATGAGATGGTTGTGGAAGGCGCCACATTTTTGAATGATGTAACTGTGGATAATAACGGTATTGTATACATTTCGGATACTAGACAGAATAAAATCTTCCAATTGCGAAATGGTAAAATATCGGTGTTTTTGGACAGTGTTCCTTCTGTAAATGGTTTAAAATATTATAATGGAAAGCTGTTGGCTTTGGCTGGAAAGGAATTCTGGTCTATAGACGCGAATAAGCAAGTTACAGTGTTTACAAAAGCATTTGAACAAGGAGGTGATGGTTTGGAGCCTTTAGGGAATGGAAGTTTCATCGTTACGTGCTGGCCAGGTTTGATTTATCATGTTTCGGCAAAAGGTGATGTTGAAAAAATTCTAGATGTCCAAGGAAAGATGAATACGGCAGATTTGGGCTACAATCCCAAAGAGAATGTGATTTACATTCCTACATTCAATAGTAATAGTATCATCGCATACGAACTGAAATAATTATAAGGAGCTTTTGCTCCTTTTTTTGTTTATAAGATTACTACATTTGTTCTATAAAATATTGTTGTCATGCAAATCGAAAAACTTTACGACATCTATAAACAATACCCTTCCATTTCTACGGATACACGAAATATCGAGGATAATAGCATATTCTTTGCGTTGAAAGGCGCAAATTTCAATGGAAATGCTTTTGCAAGCCAAGCTTTAGAAAATGGTGCAACATATGTGGTGGTTGACGAAGCAGAGTTTGCGAATGGGGATCAATATATTTTAGTAGATGATGTATTAAAGGCATTGCAAGATTTAGCTTTATTTCATAGACATCAATTAAATATCCCTGTCGTAGGTATTACAGGTACGAATGGCAAAACCACCTCCAAAGAATTGGTGTATGCGGTATTGTCTCAACAATTTCGTACGTATGCTACGCAAGGAAATCTAAATAATCATATAGGGGTGCCGTTGACACTCTTGTCGATTGACGATTCTTACAAAATGGCAATTGTAGAAATGGGTGCCAATCATATTGGAGAGATAGAATTCTTATCCAATATAGCACGTCCAACTCACGGTTTTATTACGAATGTTGGTAAAGCTCATTTGGAAGGTTTTGGATCTTTTGAAGGCGTAAAGAAAACTAAAGGGGAGTTATATGATTTCATATCCCAAAGCGGTGGAACATTGTTCTTGCAAGCTGATAATGCGCATCTAGTAGAAATGGCGGGCCAACGAACTTTCACTAAAATAGTCAAATATGGCTTCTCCGATACCAATGCCATTGTAGGAAAACTGTTGATGGCGAATCCATATCTTTCTATTGCTTGGAAAGAAGGTGATAAGTCTGAATCTTACGAAGTATACACTCATTTGACAGGCTCATACAATACAGAGAATATCTTGGCGGCAATTGCTGTAGGTTTGGAATTTGGAATGAATCCTGCAACCATCAATGATGGAATAGCCTCGTATGTTCCTAAAAACAACCGTTCTCAAATAACAAAGACCTCTCGCAATGTCATTGTTGCAGACTTTTATAATGCTAACGCAAGTAGTATGGCAGCAGCATTGGACAATATGCAAGTGTTGACAGCAGATCACAAAGTGGTTATTTTAGGTGATATGTTTGAGCTAGGAGATGAATCTTTCGAAGAACATAAAGCCTTAGTGAATAAAGCAAAATCTTTAGGTTTTGAGCGATTAATCTTTGTAGGGAAAGAATTTTTCAAACACAAGGACGATTCAGCTGAATTTTACGAGACAACGGATGAGGCAAAAGCTGCGGTTTCCACTTTGAACGATAGTTTTATTCTATTAAAAGCGTCACGGGGAATGGCCTTTGAGCGATTATTGGAAGTACTATAATTGTTCCTCTTTTTTCATTTCGACTACAGGCAAGGATAGGTTATATTTTACGGATATAATTCGTATCAAAAATACCAATGATGCGCTTATAAAAGCATTCCAGCCGTTGTCAAAATTCCAGTAATTGAGCAGTACAAAGAGTAATGCGCCCGACAAACAGGCGGAGGCATATATTTCTTTGCGAAGGATTAAAGGTGTTTCATTGATTAATACATCACGTATTACACCGCCCATTGCCGCAGAAAACATACCCAACATTATGGCTGCGATACTGCTGGATTCGTAATCCAATGATTTTTGGGTACCTACTACTGTAAAAAAACCAATACCTATCGCATCAAATAAGGTGAAGGTTTTAGCTAGGCTGTAAAGCTGTTTGTTTGCGATTACAGAAATAAATACCCCAAAGAAAATAGCCAGTAAATAATTTCCGTCTTCTACCCACACAGGCCGAATATTTAAAAATATATCACGCAACGAACCTCCTCCAATTGCCGTAACGAAAGCCATGAAGGTTGAGCCAAATATATCTATGCCTTTTCGGTGCCCTGCCATAGCGCCCGAAATCGCAAAAACCATTGTTCCCAGAAGGTCGATAGCGTAGATGATATTCATAACGATATTCTTATTTAACAATTATACATAAAATCAGAGGTAAAAAGAAAGAGGAATCTATAATCATAGATTCCTCTTTCTCCGATAATCGGGTTAGCCTATTATTGTAATCCTTTTTGCTTTTTAAGGTTTTGAAGTTCCTTTTGGTATTTATCATGGATGGCCTTGAATTCTTCGGAATTATAGAAGTTGCCTATGTCTTCTAACTTCTTGATTTTATCCTGCCATTCAGGAGAATTAAATTTATCAGTTAATCGCTTCGACTGAATTTCAATTTTAGCAATCTTGTTTTTGAACTCTGGAGAATTGATTAGGTCTTCTACCTTTTTACTATTCTCTTCGATTTTTGTTATTTTTTCTTTCCATTCGGGAGAATTAAATTTCTCCTCTATCTTTTTAGCATTTTTTTCAATAACGATTATCTTATTCTTGAATTCCGGAGAGTTCAGATGTGTTTCAAAATCTCTAGCATTCAATTCAATTTTGGCTATTTTATCTTTCCATTCTTTAGAATTGAATTTTTGCTCAATTTCTTTGGCGTGTTCTTCTATTTTAAGAATCTTCTGTTTCCATTCTGGAGACTCAAAATGCTTTTCTAAGTCTTTACTATGTAACTCCATTTTTTTAGAAAACTCTTCTATTTCTTTTTCATCATCTAATACCGTAACTGTAGAATCTGTTTTAATGATAATTCTTTTCTCTTTTTTAAGGGGATTAGTAGTTTTCTTGGTAGTATCTTGTTTATTCGTTACAGTCTCTATTGTTTGTGAATAAGCGGTGATAGTTTCTGAATTTTTCTTAGGGGAAGTTTCCTTTGGTTGAGGATTCATCCATGCAATAAAGATAAAGGTAAGCGATGTACAAAGGATCGCCATTAATTGGTGCTTAAAAGCAGTATATTTTGTTTCCATGACTTTGTTGTTAATTCTTTTGATGCGACTGAATAAATCATATTTGTTATTGCCAGACAATGCTAAGGCAAGGGAAGTCTCATATTCTTGCCTTAATAATTCAATCTGTAATAATGTTCGTGCATAGTTTGCAGGATTAGCGATTGATGTAGTGACAAAATCATCGCAAGACTGTTCGCGCTCGATCTTGATATGTCTACTGATGAGCCATACAAAAGGGTTAAAGAATAAAATCGTTTCAATTGTAAGGAGTATTATATTGAAGAAATAGTCATTTCTTTTAATATGTGCTACTTCATGCAGTAAAATAGCTTCAGCGTCTGAGGTTGATATTTTATTAATGTAGGCTGTCGGAAAAATAATTAAAGGTTTTATAAATCCAATGGTAATAGGACTTGTAACGTATTCTGAAACCAACAGTTTTACTTTCGGAGAAATATTGTTCTCTAATATAATTTTGCCTAGCGCATTATTCCAGTGTTGTGGTAACGTTGCGGTTGAAGATTTTTTAATTCTATTAAGCAATTGAATACTTTTTGTACATAACAGAATTTGTACCACAATACCTACGGAATATAAAGCGACAATGTAGGGGAAGAGTTTGGTTATAGACCAGGTTTTGTTTTGTAAGTAGTCAAAATACAAAATCATTTGCTGCTGTTCAGAAATAGCAATCTCCCCAAAATTTATTGGGACTTGAAGATATTTGAGGAATGTGAATAAAAATGACCCGAATACTAACAACTGTGCGATGTAAGCAATCTTGTATTTTGCGTTGGATGTTATGCTATAAAATATCAGGAATATTCCAAAGAGTATAATATATATAGAGGCCCCTTGCCATAAAGAGTGTAGAATGCTCCACCCAATTGCGTTATTGATTAGTTGAACAATATTTTCCATGATGTTATTCTTGTAGATTGTCTAAATACTGCTTTATTAATTCTATTTCTTCTTTGCTTGCTTTATGATTACCCAAAGCTTGCATAATCAAACGGGATGTGTTTCCGTTGTAAACTGTTTCTATAAATCTATCCAAAAATTGATGCTGAATTTTTTCCTTACTAATACTAGCACTATATAAATGGCTTTTTGAGCTTGTGTCACGAGAGACCATCTGCTTGTCAAGCATTATTTGCATGAGTTTTAATATAGTTGTATAACCAACATCTTTTTTATCTAATGATTCGTACACTTCCCTTACTGTACTCGGTCCTTTTTTCCAAAGAACCTGTAATATTTCCATTTCGCTATCTGTAGGTTTCATTTTTAATTCTTAGATTATCTACGAATTTTTTCGTACATCAAATCTACGAAGAGTTTCGTATCTTCCAAATTCCATTGATTTTTTTAATAAAATTTAACACTTGGCAGGAAAGCCTTCATTGAAAGCTATTTTATCCCTCAATGCTCCAGCGACTTACCTTTATTCTCAAAAATAATTCTCAAAAACGCTTGGAAGTAGAGTAGAAACTTCCCTATCTTTGCACCACTCCGCAAGGGAGGAATGCTGGTAACAGCAGTGAAATACGAGGTTAGAAGCGGTTTCAACTGAGAAATCAGGAAAA